>JBJEMB010000148.1:0-2367 GCA_051879455.1 Lachnospiraceae bacterium | reverse complement strand
TTGGGTTTCAGTTATATACATGGCAGGAAGTCAAAATGCATTTACTATGTGCGGCTGTATTTATCCTTATTCCCAACATTGGGATGTGGATAATAACTGGAACAAAGCTGCTCCAATGTGGATTACGTTCTTTCATATTTGAATAAGAAAACTATTCTTTGAAAAGAGGGCATTGGCTCTCTTTTTTCTTTGCACGAAAATGTGCCAAATCAAAAAAATCTTTGAAAATCATGTCCGAATTTAAAATCCCCAATCCAGTGTATATGGAAGGCACAGAGAGATTCCTCCGATTTGAAAAAAATCCAAACATGAAAGAGGTTCATTGTTCTTCCGACTGCACCTTGAAAACTAAAGGAGCTGATACATCTTGATTAACAGGCTTACCGGTTCTATTTATGACCGGCTCGTGCAGGCGAAGACTCCGTATCGGATACAGGAAGAGCGAAGCTTATAATGAGACCACCAGAAAGGTGCAGGACCTCTGCCGAAACAGGGGACTGTGACTGCTTATTTTGCAGCCGGGTCATCTGAAATGATGACGATCAGATGTATATGTACAGACAAGCCAAAATGCGAATACTATATTTCCTATATTGCAGGAGAAATCCTGCGTGAGTGGGGAACGGTTCGACTCCGTTCCTCATTTTTTGGTGCATAGAATGCGCTAAGGTTAGGAGGAAAAGCTTATGAATTCAATTACATTAATTGGAAGACTTGCCAAAGCTCCGGAGATCCGGCAAATCACGACTCAAAAGGGAGAGACAGAAGTGGCAAGGTTTCCGTTGGTAGTAAGAAGAAACCGTACAAATAAAGCATTTGTCGTTATGATTACCGCATACGGAGGCAACGCAGGATTTGTACAGAAGTATCTGGAAAAGGGGACAAAGGTTACTATTTGCGGTGAATTGGTCATCTCTCAGGTGAAAAATGAGGAAAATGGAACCGTATCTTATTTCACAGAAATCATTATGGATACAATGGAATTTGCTGAATCCAAATCAAAGAGAGAATCTGGCAGTGAGGGATTTGAGCCTGCAAGAAGGGCAAGCATTCCTTTTGAAATACCGGAAGAAATGGAACAGGAAATGCCATTTCGTTAAAGAAAAGAAAGGGGGACTTAGAACATGAGAAAATATTTTATGGAATTATTTGCAATGGGATTTGTTGACAGTGAAGGAAACCTGGTGGAGGAGAATGTCCTCCGGGATGCACAAAGAACTGCGGCACTGACAGCAAAAATTATGAAAGAGAAAATGGACAACACATGGGAAATGGAATCTCATTTAAACCGGATATTTTGTGCATGGCTGATTTATTCAGATACGAATTTTTCAAGATCCATTACGTATGTCATTGGAAGAGAGGCTGCCTGCGTCGAAGAACACTTATGGATGGTGGGCGAAGCTCTGGATGATGATGAATTTAGCGATTATCTGTCCGAGTATCTTATGGCATTGATTGTCGAAGTAGCAAATGCGACAAGAGATCAGATCATTGATAATTTTATGAGGTTTATGACTGGGGGATCGGAAGATGGGGCAGGAGACATGTAAAGTAACAGAATTTCATAATACCGAGTTTGGTGCAATTCGAGTAATTGAAGATCAGGGAAGACTTTTGTTCTGTGGTACAGATGTGGCTTTTGCCCTGGGTTATTCCAAACCAAGAAATGCAATAAATATGCATTGCAAGGGAGCCCTGAAAAAGGGCGCCCTTACGGCAGGTGGAGTACAAACGATGACATTTATTCCTGAAGGAGATGTGTATCGACTGATTACAAAGAGCCATCTGCCTTCCGCACAGCGTTTTGAAAGTTGGGTATTTGATGAAATTTTACCAGCAATACGAAAGACAGGCGGATATATGTCCAGTGATCTTTTGGAAAGTGTACGCAATAATCCGGAGATACTTCTGGAATTTGCGCAAAGGTTATTGGATGAGAATAATAGGAATAGAGAACTGCAGAGTCAGATTAATGACCTTCAACCGAAGGCAAATTATTTTGATCACTTTATGGTCAAAGGAGAATGCTCAAATATACGGACAACTGCAAAAGAAATTGGAGTACCTGAGCGGAAATTCGTAAAGTTTCTTTTAAAAGGCAGCTTTTTATATCGAAGTCCGTCAGGTACACTTCTTCCTTATGCGGTACCTAAGAATGAATCCCTGTTTATTGTCAGGGATTTTTTTAATAATGGACACTTGGGTTCTCAGACGCTGATTACTCCGAAAGGAAAAGAATATTTCCGAGCATTGTTTGAAGATCAGGAAGAGGAATAATTGGAAAGGTGGTGGTTATCATGATTTTGACATGGGACAGCACGTAATACGCTGAAAGGAGGGAAATTCATGCAGGAAGAAGTAACA
>JBJEMB010000147.1:0-13320 GCA_051879455.1 Lachnospiraceae bacterium | reverse complement strand
TTACATAACAATCAATAATTTCTTCATATCCGTCTGCCAACAGCTGTTCCTTCTGAAACTTCTTATTTTTCTTCATATTCACGATCAAAACAGACATTCCCGATTCTCTGTCAGCCTTCGCCATAGAAAGAACATTAAGAAGTTGTTCTTTTGGCATCTTTTTCTCCAGAAGGTATGCTTTTTTTGCACCTTGTTTCGGAACCTGGTAGCCATTTTCCAAAAGAAGCATAACGATACGCTCAAATCCGATTGAGAATCCACAAGCCGGTGTATCCTGTCCTGTGAATTTTCCGATCATCTTATCATAACGTCCGCCTCCGGCTACAGAACCGCCGAAGTCATCCATGGTAATCTCAAAAATCGTGCCTGTATAATAGGACTGTCCTCTTACCAATGTCGGATCAAATTTGATATTGAACTCGCACTCTTTCGCTGCTTCTACGCTGGAAATAATCATCTCCATACCGTCTGCAGTCTCATCAGAAAGGAAATCTCCCAGCTTTTCTTTCAGATAACGGATCCCGGATACATCCGATGCCACTTCGTCAAAAAGTTTCAGGTAAGTATCCACATTTTCTCTGGAATATCCCATTTCTACAAGTTCATTTGCCACACCATCAGCACCAATCTTATCCATCTTATCCAGGATAATAAAGACTTCATCATAGTCTTCCTCTTTAAATCCGCTGAAGGCTGCCATCGCTTTTAAAATATTTCTATCGTTAATATTAACTGTAAAATTCTTGAAATTCAGTTTTCCAAGCATTGCAGTTGTCGCTAAGATAAGCTCAATCTCTGCAAGGTTTCCTGCCTCACCGAGGATGTCAATATCGCACTGCATAAACTGACGGAAACGGCCTTTCTGCGGACGGTCTGCTCTCCACACATTTCCGATCTGCATTGCCTTAAATGGAGACGGAAGCTCATTCGAATGGTTTGCATAATATCTTGCAAGAGGTACTGTCAGATCATAGCGAAGTCCTCCATCAACCAGGTCCGTCTCTTCCTTCGCCTCATCGATTTTCAGTTTTTCACCGCGTTTTAATATTTTAAAAATCAGTTTTTCATTGTCACCACCCTGCTTGCTGCACAGGTTCTCAATATGCTCTACACAAGGGGTCTCCATGGACTGAAATCCAAATGTTTTATAAGTTTCTTTGATCAGGTGAATCACATAGTCACGGATTTCCATCTCATTTGGCATCATGTCTTTCATGCCAGTTACCGGTTTTTTCTTTAATGCCATAACCATTCTCCTTTTCGTTCTATCATCTCATCGATGCGGTCAATATAAGCATCGATTGCCTTCACATTCTCAATCCGCATCAGATGTGTCTTCTTATTGTTCTTGCTGCCTGGCACCAAACTCTCTTCCTTCAGCACAATTTTCGTAGATGCCCCTGCCCCCGCAGCAACAATAGATTGTTTTTCTTCCATAATAAGTATATTGTATATTCCGGCTTTGTCAACCTTTGCATAGCCTACATTTTCAAAATTTCCGGCGATATTTTTCTGACGGTACAGATAATATGGAAAAAGATTCATTCGTTCTGCAGCTTCATACGCTGCATTTATCATAGCTCCAATCGGTGAAGCTTCTTCCCCTGTATCCTTCCTCTGTGCCAGCGCTTCTTCATACTCTTTTGAGTGTTTCTGCCCCATCTTAGCTGCACGCTTGATTGCAAGAGAATGAACCGTAAGATTATCGGGAGCAAGTGTCTCAATCTGCATAAGCGTATCTTCCATATCTTCCACTGTCTCACCCGGAAGCCCCGCGATCAGATCCATGTTTATATTATCGAAGCTTAAGCTTCTTGCCATCTCATAGACATCTTTTATCTCCTCCACCGTATGCTTTCTTCCAATGAGATCCAGAGTTTTTTGCTGCATGGTCTGCGGATTAATGGAAATTCTCGTGACACCGTGATTTTTGATAACCTTAAGTTTTTCTTCCGTAATGCTGTCCGGTCTTCCGGCTTCCACCGTATATTCTAAAAGATATTCTTTTGAAAAATGCTCATCAATGCAGGATAAAAGCCTCTCTAACTGTCCTTCACTGAGAGTCGTTGGAGTTCCTCCGCCGATATAAATTGTATTCAGTTTTTTCTGTCTGGACGCTTCTGCTATAAACTTAAGTTCCTTACAAAGTGCATCCACATATTCCTCTACCCGATGCTTCCAGTCAGAGAGTGCGCCGGAACTGAAAGAACAGTAAGAACAGACAGTTGGACAGAACGGAATCCCTACATACAGACTGTAACCGTCTAAAAGATCAAGCTTGTCTATCAGTGCTTTTTCCCTCTTTGCTATCCGCACTGCAAGCTCCGCCTTTTCTTCACTTACCAGAAATTCCTTTCTGTACCATTTGATAAACTCTGCTTCTCCCATTCCTTCCGAAAGCTTCTGCATGGCAATCTTCGTAGGACGCACCCCCATAAGGATTCCCCAGGCAAGTTCCCTCCCTGTTCGTTCCTTGAAAAGATGATAAAGAGTCACATCAATAAAATATTTTAAATCTTTTGGCTCTGTATTTTCTTTTCCTCTGAAACTGTTATTGTCAAAATATTTTCTTATCTCATCATCTGTAACAGAAATCATTTCATCGCTAGAAACCTGTATGCTTTTATCCTTAAACTTCACCGTTACATAATTAGAGGCTTTTTCCTCTATCTGGGATACAACTTCCTCAGAAGGATAAAAAGCCTTTGTCATATGATAGGTGTTATAGATATATGTTTCCGCGCAGCATATAATCTGTATCATACTCTATCTCCTGTTAAATTCCCACCCATACGGGCGCAGATTTTTTTAGATAAATGGATTATTCGCCCTTTCATATCCAATGGTAGTTTCACCCATATGTCCCGGATACACAAGTGTATCATCCGGAAGCTTCATCAATTTTTCACGGACAGAATATATGAGGTCAGAAGTACTGCTTGTCTCAAAATCCGATCTTCCGACGGAACGCTGGAACAGAGTATCACCACTGAAAAGTACCTTTTCTGATTCCACATAATAGCAGCATCCTCCCCAGGTATGTCCCGGTGTGTGGATCACCTCAAACTTATATCCGGCAAGTTCAAGAGTCTGCTTATCTCTCAGATACTGTGCTCCGGAAAATGTATACCCTTTAGTATAAGTTGCAGACTGATTCAGTCTCGGATCATTCATCACAGGCTCATCGGCCTCATGCACATAAACCGGAATATCAAAATGCTCAAGAAATCCGTCAATGCCCATGATATGATCAAAATGTCCATGTGTCAGAAGGATTGCTTCAATCGTAAGTCCTTCTTCCTCGATATATTCCAAAATCTTTTTGGAGCAGGCAGCCGGATCAATAATCACTGCCTGCTTTGTCTCTTCATTTTCTGCTATATAACAATTGGTACTGATAATACCGGTTAGAAATTTTTTAATCTTCATAGAATTAACCTGTCGTCCTTTCAATATCGATAATTCCATCCAGCTGTCTGAGCTTTGCAACCACCTTTTCAAGTTCTGACCTTCCGTGTACGATAAATCCGGCTTCAATCGTTGCCTTACCCTGCTTACTTGTGCGGACATTCAAAGATTTGACATCTACATTTCCTTCCGTAAATATCTTAGATATCTCCATCAAAAGCCCCTGTTTATCATAGGCATACATTTTAATCTCCGCAAGATACTGACCACCGGATTCTTCTGCCACTTTTCCTTCCCACTCTGCATCAATGAGTCTTGCTCTTTCTGCCTCTGTCAGATGAATCATATTTACGCAGTCTGTACGGTGAATAGAGAGACCTCTTCCTCTTGTAACAAAACCTACGATCTCATCCCCCGGGACAGGGTTACAGCATCTGGAAAAACGCACTGCCACATCGTCAATTCCTTTCACAACAATTCCACTCTTAGATTTTGCAATGTGTACTTTATTTTTCGCAGCCTCCGCTACTCTCTCTAAGACAACTTCGTCGGTAATCTCCTGTTTGTGTTCTTTTCCGTACTCTTCAGCAAGGCGGTTTACAACCTGACCTTCTTTCAATCCCCCGTGACCAATTGCTGCAAGTACAGACTCCCAGTCTTTAAAACCATACTTATTCTGTACGATTTCCATATATTTTGGCTGCATGACATTTGTAAAGTTGATGGATTTCGCTTTACAATAATTTGCGATCATCTCTTTACCTTTGATAATGTTCTCTTCTTTAAATTCTTTCTTAAACCACTGGTTAATCTTATTTTTTGCCTGAGTGCTCTTTACAACATTCAGCCAGTCACGGCTCGGCCCTCTGGAATTCTGGGAAGTAATAATCTCAATCCTGTCACCATTCTGAATCTTATAATCAATGGTAACAAGCTTTCCGTTTACTCTCGCTCCTACCATCTTATTTCCTACCGCACTGTGAATTGCGTAGGCAAAATCAATCGGCGTGGAACCGTTCGGAAGATTTTTCACGTCTCCCTGTGGTGTAAAGCAATACACATCTTCCGCAAACAGATCCAAATCTCCTTTTAACAGATTTAAAAATTCTCTGTTATCGGACATATCCTGCTGCCACTCTAAAATCTGTCTCAGCCAGCTTAACTTTTCCTCTTCCTGAGCCTTTACATTCTTCTTGCCATCATTGGACTCTTTATACTTCCAGTGAGCAGCAATACCATATTCCGCTGTCTTATGCATCTCTTCCGTACGGATCTGGATCTCAAAGGGCTGCCCCACTGAGCTCATCAGTGTCGTATGGAGCGACTGGTACATATTAGGTTTTGGCATTGCGATATAATCTTTAAAGCGTCCCGGAACCGGTGTATACATCTCGTGGATAACTCCCAGTGCCGCATAACAATCTTTCACAGACTCTACAATAATACGTACTGCAAACAGGTCATAAATCTGGTCTACCGTTTTATCCTGATTGACCATCTTCTTATAAATACTGAAAAAATGTTTCACACGTCCGTTAACTTCTGCTTTAATGTTAGCATTTTTCATGTGAGTAGACACTTCTTCCACAATCTGATCTACAAACTCTTCTCTCTCTGTCTTTCTCGCATTGATCTGTTTTACAAGATCAAAAAACACCTCCGGCTGAGAATACTTTAATGCAAGATCATCCAGTTCTGTTTTTATCTTAGAAATACCAAGTCTCTGTGCGATCGGTGCATAGATATCCATGGTTTCTTTTGCTTTTTCTTTCTGCTTTGCAGGAGTCATAAACTGCAGGGTTCTCATATTATGGAGTCGGTCTGCAAGCTTAATAATGATAACACGGATATCCTTTGCCATCGCAAGGAACATCTTACGCAAATTTTCCGCCTGCACTTCCAACTTATCTGCAGAATAAGAAAGCTGTCCCAGTTTTGTAACACCATCCACTAAAAGGCAGACATCTTTTCCGAACTCTTTTGTAATTTCTTCCTCACTGATCTTCGTATCTTCGATCACATCATGAAGCATTCCGGCTGCAATGGTCTCCTTATCCATCTCAAGATCTGCAAGGATAATCGCAACCCAGAGCGGATGGACAATATAAGGTTCGCCGGATTTACGGCGCTGATCCCCATGTGCTTTTTTCGCCATCTGATAGGCTTTTTCTATCATGCTGACGTCCGTAGATGGATGATATTTTCGGATGCGGGCTATCAGCATAGCATATAACTGATCCGGATCTTCGTAATCCTTTGGTGCTTTTATCGCATGTCCGTCTACAACTTCAAGTCCTACAGACATGTCTTTTGTAACAGGAGACGAAGTAATACGGTCATCTAATGATTCATACGTTGTTGACTTTGCTGACATATTATTTCCTCCTTCCCTCATAGTCTCAAACGATTGATATTAATAACTCTATAACAACATTTTATTTCCCTGGATATACAATTACAGAATCCACTTCATGGTTTTCAAGTTTTTCTCTTCCGTTTAGTCCTGCCAGTTCCATTAAAAATACACATTTTACGACTTCACCGCCAAGAGATTCTACCAGCTTGACCATAGCCTGATTCGTTCCTCCGGTAGCAATCAGATCATCGATGATCACTACTTTCTGTCCTTTTTTAATCGCATCTTTATGGATTTCAATCTCTGCAGTTCCATATTCCAGCTCATACTCTACAGAAATCGTTTCACACGGTAATTTTCCTTTTTTTCGGATTGGGATAAATGGCTTATGAAGATTGTATGCAATCGGTACACCAAAAATAAATCCACGGGATTCTGGTCCCACAACAAGATCAAAGTCTACTCCCTCTAATTTTTTCTGCATCAGATCTATTGCCAGATGAAGTCCATCAGCATCCTGTAAAACACTTGTCACATCTCTGAAAATAATCCCCGGCTCCGGAAAATCCGGAATACTTCTTACATATTCTTCAATCGGTTTCATCACAATCTCATCTCTCCATTCATTTAATGTACGCCACATGGGCAAATATACTAGAAAACAGTATAGCATTTTCAAACAGCATTTTCAAACAATTCTACACAATAAAGTACAGTTTTATGCGGTTTTCCACAATTTATTATTCTATTGATAGTGTGTAATGACAATCTGAGGCGTTCTTTTTTGCTGATACTCGTTGATAGAAGGATAATATGTCACAGACAGTCGAATCTGATTTTCTCTTCCTGCAAGGAGTTTTTCCCATTCCTTCTCACCAAATTTATTTCTGCAATATTCTGAAAATAATTCAATATCCCCAAAATAAATTCCATCTATGACTGTATCTGCATTGTCCTTAAGTTTCAGTTTTAACACATTTTTATTTTTACCAATGATTTTCCCACTAAGAAATAAAATATTACGTCCGGCAAAAACCGGCTTTGTATTTCCCTTTCCGAAGGGTTCTAATAATTTAAGACTCTCCACCAGGTCTTCTGTCACACAGGAAAATGGCATTTCCATATCAATGACTATTTTTTCTGTCATATCTTCTCTGGTAAGTGTACAGTTCTCATTTAATTGCTTTCTGAGAAGTCCAATATTCTCTTTTTCCAGGGATAAACCGGCTGCCAGTTTATGCCCCCCGAATTTTGTGAGAAGATCTCTGCACTGATTCAAACCTTCATACATATGATATGCTTCAATTGAACGTCCGGAACCTTTGATCCCATTCTCAGCATCCGTAAGGACAAATACCGGTTTTACATAACGTTCTCTCAATCTTCCTGCCACAATTCCCGCCAGACTCTCATGACAGTCCGGCAGATACACAACTAACACTTTATCATTATGAAGTTCACTGCACTCTACCAGCTTTTCTGCTTCTTTTACAGCAACTTCTGTCATGTCTTTTCTGCTGTCATTTAAAGCTTTTAAATCTCCCGCCAGAATATCTGCATCTTTTTTTGAACGTGCTCTTAGAAGATTCAGGGCACGCTTCGCTGTATCAAGTCTTCCACCGGCATTTAGGCAAGGACCCAGTACAAACCCGATATGATATGCTGTAATTTGGCTTTTATCAATTCCTGTACATTCAATAAGCGCCTTCAAGCCGGGATTTTTCGTCCTACCGAGCATTGCAAGCCCTTCTTTGACAAAAATACGGTTTTCATCAACAAGATCCATCACATCACCAACTGTAGCAATCGCAACGTTTTCAATAAGATAATCCATATCATCCACATCCCGACCACAGGACTCATGGAGTGCTTCTACTAATTTATACGCTACTGCCGCACCACACAATCCTTTAAATGGATATTCACATTCCTGCCTTTTTGGATCAATAACTGCATCTGCCGGCGGAAGAATATATTTCTTTTCCTCATCTATCTCCTCAAAAGGTACCTCATGATGATCTGTCACAATGATTGTCATACCAAGTCGTTTTCCGTACGCAATCTCCTCTGCTGCAGCAATTCCATTATCACAGGTGATAATCGTGTCAATTCCAGCATCATATGCACGCTCGATCAGCTCCACATTCAGTCCATAGCCGTCTTTTATCCTGTCTGGGATATCGCTGTCTACATCTGCCCCTAATCTTTCCAGACCTTCCAGCAAAATATAAGTAGCATTCACACCATCAATATCATAATCTCCGATCACGCGAATCCTCTTATGCTCCTGTATTTTTTCTTTCAGGATATCAATCGCCTTATTCATATCTTTCATGAGCATTCCATCATAAAGATCATTAATCGTCCCATTCAGATAAGAATCAATCGCGTCATCTCCGATGATTTCTCTGTTTCTCACAAGACAAGCCAGGCGCGGACTAATATGAAATTTACGTGCAATCGCCTCAAAATCTGCCCCTTTCCGGAGTAAAACCCACCGCTCCATCTTTGCTTCCTCCAGTACTTCTTCAGTTCTATTAGAAAAACAGCCACCGCCAAACATGGCCATGGCTGTTTTAATTCAGCATTTCGTCTTTCTAAGTTATTTTACTTTTTTTCTATCCTTCATTACATACCACAGAGCACCTGTAATACATACAGAAGAGTAACCTCCACATACGATACCTACCATCAATGGCAGTGCAAATTCTCTGATAGAGCTTACACCCAGGATAAACAACACAGCTACCATGACAAATGTTGTAAGTGAAGTGTAAATACTTCTTGTCAGAGTCTGTGTGATACTCTTATTTACGAGTTCCTTAAGATCCGTTGTCCTTGTCTTATAGTGCAGTTCCTCACGAATACGGTCGAAAATAACGATGGTTGCATTAATGGAATAACCAACAATCGTAAGCATACATGCAATAAATGTATTACCTACTGATACTCTCGCTACTGCATAGAAAGCTAACACAACAAGAACATCATGAAGAAGTGCTGTAACCGCACTTGTTGCAAATCGAATATCTTTAAATCTGAACCAGATATAAAGAAGCATGAAAATTGTAGCGACGATTACCGCTATGATCGCATCCTGTCTCATTTCATTGCTGACAGTCGCACTGATATTCTCAGCTGTAATCTCGTCTTCATTCACTCCAAATTCATCTACCAGGGCTTTATTCAAAGCTTCTCTCTGATCAAGTTCCAGAGTCTTTGTCTTAATGACAACCTGGTTGCTTCCTGATACTTTCTGCGTCTGTACATTCTTGTCTCCGGTTACCTCTTCAACAATCGGCACAATCTGCTCGTCAATCTCTTCGATAGTATAATCTTTTTCAAATGGAACCGTTGTAGATGTACCGCCTTTGAACTCAAGACTGTAATCAAATGCTCCATTTCCTTTCGAGCTGTTTACACCCATAAATACAAATCCGATAATAATAACCACAAGTGAAGCAGAGAAGAATATTTTTTTCTTGCTGAGGAAGTCAATCGGTTTACGTTCTTTCTTCGGTCTGTAATACAGTTTCTCACTTCTGAGCCCCACAGCGTAGAACGCATATACAATCATACGTGTGATAACTAACGCTGTAAACATTGAAACAATAATACCAATTGCAAGTGTCTGCGCAAATCCTTTTACGGTTCCTGAACCTTTAAACCATAAAACTGCTGCTGCGATCAATGTTGTGACATTACCATCGACAATAGCAGACATTGCCTTCTGGAATCCTGTTTTCAGGGAATTTCTCACACTCTTTCCGTGAGTCATCTCTTCTCTTACACGGGCAAAAATAATAACGTTAGCATCTACTGCCATACCGATACTAAGGATAATACCTGCAATACCCGGAAGCGTCAGTGTTACTTCAAATGCGTTCAAAATTACAAGCACAAGTCCTGTATAGATAATAAGTGCCAAAGAAGAAGCAAGTCCCGGAAGATAATACACAAAGATCATAAACAAAAATACAATTGCAAGACCGATTGCTCCCGCTTTTAAACTGGTACTGATTGCCTGCTCTCCAAGCTGAGCTCCCACTATATTAGAACGAAGTTCTTCAAGTTCAAGCTTCAGACCACCGATACGAATAGTAGATGCAAGACTCTCTGCCTCTTCATATGTAAAATTACCTGTAATATATGCAACTCCTCCGGTAATCGCTGTCTGAACTGTTGGAGCACTGATTGTCTCACCATCATAGATAATCGCAATCTGTTTTCCGACATTTGCCTCTGTTGCTTCAGCAAATTTCTCGCTTCCCTCATCCGTCAGACTAAGTTCAACTGAATACTCAGTATTTCCCATCTCATCATCGCCGGATTTGGCTGTCGCTGTCTTGACATCAGAACCGGTAATGACTGTGGTTCCATCCTCAAGCTGGAATTCGAGTGATCCCGGTTTTCCAAGTTCATCCAGAATCTCATTGGCATTTGTCACACCCGGAATCTCAATATTAATTCTGTCATCGCCTTCCTGATATACGCTTGACTCTGTACTATACTGCTCTACACGCTTCTGAAGCTTGTAGATCGTATCGCTCATCTCCTTGTCTGTCGGATTTTTATCCTTTACCTGATAAGTGATACTCACACCACCTTCCAGATCAAGACCAAGCTTAATATTCTTTGCAGCTCCGGAATGCTTACTTCCGAAACCAACTATGGTAGTGAATCCCAATAGAGCAATCAATACTGCTGTCACGATAAGACTCACTATTCCTTTGCTTTTTTTCATGATTGTCTTTCCTTTCTCTTTTATGATAATGCTGCCTTCATCATAATGGCGCACTCCACACGTTTTCGCTGCATCTCACAGCCGATCTCATAAGTATCATGGATCGTGCCGTGGAAATTATAAGAATTTGCCATACATCCACCACTGCAATAAAATTTTGCAAAACAGTCTTTACAGCTTTTCTTCGTATAAACATTACAGCTTCGGAAATCATCTGCAATCTTCGGTCTTACAATTCCATCATCTACATTTCCCATAAGGAACTCTTCCTGCCCTACAAACTGGTGGCATGGATATAAATCTCCCCACGGAGTTACAGCCAGATATTCCGTACCGGAACCACAGCCTGACAATCTTTTTGCCACACATGGTCCACCCTCTAAGTCTATCATAAAATGGAAAAAATTAAAACCTTTTCCTTCTTTTTGCCGCTCAATCATAATCTTTGCCAACTTATCATATTCTTCCATAATGACCGGAAGATCCTCTTTTCTGATAGCATATGGATCAGATTCGTCCCCAACGACCGGTTCAATAGACATCTGCTTAAATCCAAGATCCGCAAAATGCAGGATGTCATTGGAAAAATCCAGATTATTTCTTGTAAATGTGCCACGTATGTAATATTTTTCCTGATTTCTGCTTTCTGCAAGCTTCTGAAATTTTGGAACAATCAGATCGTAACTTCCCGTGCCGTTTCTGAATGGACGCATACGATCATTAACTTCTTTTCTCCCATCCAGACTTAAGACAACATTATCCATCTCTTTATTAATAAACTCCTGGATCTCATCATTCAGAAGAACTCCATTCGTAGTCACGGTAAAGCGAAAATGCTTGCCATGAATCTTTTCCTGCTTTCTTCCATAAGCTACCAGATCTTTTACTACCTGCCAGTTCATAAGAGGCTCGCCGCCAAAGAAGTCCACTTCGAGATTACGACGGTTTCCGGAACTCCTGATCAGGAAATCCAGTGCCTTTTTCCCGACCTCATAGCTCATAAGCGCTCGCCTTCCATGATATTCGCCTTCTTCTGCAAAGCAGTATTTACATGCGAGATTACAATCATGGGCAATGTGCAGACAAAGTGCCTTCACCACAGTCTTTCTCTGCTTTACTTCGTCTAACATACACTCATAACAATCCTGTGCAAACAGACGCCCTTCTTCTGTAAGCTCAATGACATCACAAAGTGCATCTTTCAAGTCATCTTCTGTATATCTGTCTCCCAGTTTCTCTCTAAGCTCTTCCAACGCAGATGGAGCCTTTAAAGATTCCGGTGTATGATTTTCATTCTGTTCATTCAGACAGGCAATCACATCGTAACACAACTCGTCTACAACATGAACTGCCCCGCTGTATACGTCCAGAACAATATTATATCCATTATTTTTGTACTGATGTATCAAATCGCTACCCCTTTCATTTTAAGTGTTACCATGTCCCGGAAATTCTCCGCTCAACAGAGAAAAGACAGCGACCCGTAAAAGACCGCTGTCCCGAGTATTACTTTTCACTTAAAATAACTATTTCTTCTGCTCACATGTCTGATTTCCTACTGTACAGGAAGTCTTACATGCAGACTGACAAGATGTCTGGCACTCGCCACATCCGCCTTTTTTAACTGTGTTATTCAAGGTCTGTGTATTCAAAGTCTTTACATGTTTCATGATAACATCCTCCTCGTTTCATTTGTCCGCGCTTCAGTGCATCACTGAAATCCAGACAGTCTCTGCACTGTTTTTGCTATCTTTAGCATTATACCATCTTGCTATTGTTTTCGCAATCCTTTTATCAGTAACTTTTCTACCTGTCTGCCCTTTTCAGAAAACTTGTTTGAGAATTTTTTCAGGAAATCATCCCTCCTGCCATTCCTCCCCCGGCACAAAGTATAAATGTAGTAAGCAGATTTGCACTGTTTCCGTTTAGCGTCCGATATACACCAAGAGTGATCAATAGCAAAAGCGCAAAATAGAGAATTCCTATTCCCATCCCCCATAAAAAGCGTCTGACTTTCATAAGCTTTCCGATTATGAAACCTCCAATCAAAGTGGATATAACGTAAATCCCCACAATTGCTGCTGATACAATCTTTTCGTTTAGCTCAAACTTGTATAAAAGCATAGCTAGTATCACAAGCAGAATACCGGTAACAATGTAAGCTGTAAGCAATGATTTTAATATCCACATGATTTTTGAGTCTTTCCGAATTCGTTTCTCCATCTCATCCCTCCTTGTCTAATACAGAGTATGAGACAGTGATTTGCAATATGCCATTTACATCTACTCTTTTTTATTGCTCCATCTGTTTTCCCAAAAATCCCGCTGCACAGACTGCCATTTTCTGCTCAAGCTCCGTAAATTTCTTTTTTGTTTCTTTTGCAAGAAGAATCACACCTCCTATCACATCCCCCTCACACAAAATAGGACTGATAATTTCCTGAGTGTAATCCTCATCCTGATCAGAAATAATCTTTATATATTTTTTTTCATTTTCAGCAGCCATCACGCAAGTCCGTTCTTCCAATAAACGTTCAAGCTGTTTACTGATATATTTATCCTGCAAATCTTTTTTCCCATTTCCAGAAGCTGCTATGATCTGATCTGTATCACAGACACACACAAGACAGCCCATTGTCTGTGACAAGCTTTCCGCATATTGCTTTGCAAAAGAAGAAAGCTCCCCGATCGGCGAATATTTTTTCAGGATAATCTCTCCCTCCCGGTCCGTAAAAATCTCCAGGGGATCACCTTCTCTTATCCGAAGAGTTCTTCTGATTTCCTTTGGGATCACAACTCTTCCAAGATCATC
>JBJEMB010000146.1:0-2387 GCA_051879455.1 Lachnospiraceae bacterium | reverse complement strand
ATACTTGGCTCATCCAGAATATATGCCACTCCGACTAAGCCAGACCCAATCTGGGTAGCCAGCCGTATTCTCTGTGCTTCACCTCCTGATAACGATCCTGTGGACCTTGCCAAAGTCAGATAATCCAATCCTACATTCAGCAAAAATTGTGTTCTTGCTTTAATCTCTTTTAGAATCTGTCCTCCTATCAGCTGTTGCTGATTATTAAGTTCCAAATTTTGAAGAAAATGCAATAATTTTTCAATAGATAATGTTGTTACTTCATGAATATTTTTACCGCCTATAGTAACAGCAAGTGCACCCGGTTTCAGTCTTTGACCTTTACATTCACGACATGGCGTAATCTGCATGAATTCTTCGTATTCTGCTTTCACAGTTTCAGAAGAAGTCTCACGATAACGTCGTTCCACATTTTTTATTAATCCTTCAAATGCCACATCATAAATTCCTTCGCCACGCTGTCCTCTATAATGCACTTTTATTTCTTTCCCATCTGTTCCATGGATCAATATATCCTGGATTTTTTTAGGATATTCGCAAAAAGGAGTATCCAGCGAGAACTCGTATTCTTTGCTGAGTGCATCCAGTATTGCATAGGTAAAACTTTTCTTATCTGTGCAGGACTGCCATCCCATCACAGTAATCGCTCCTTCAGATATACTCAATCGTTTATCCGGAATCATCAAATCAATATCAAATTCCATTTTATATCCCAGGCCTGAACAAACCGGACAGGCTCCAAATGGATTATTAAAAGAAAAGCTTCTCGGTTCAATCTCATCCACACTGATTCCGCAGTCCGGGCAGGAAAAACTCTGACTGAAATTAATAGGATCTCCGTCAATCACATCTACAATCATCAGCCCTTCAGCAAGATTCAATACGTTTTCAATAGAATCTGTAAGTCTTCTCTCTATTCCTTCTTTTACGACAAGACGATCCACAATAATTTCAATATTATGTTTGATATTTTTATCAAGTTCAATCTCTTCAGAAAGTTCATACAGATTTCCATCAATCCGAACACGTACATATCCGCTCTTCTTCGCCCTTTCAAGGAGTTTTGCATGAGTACCTTTACGGCCTCTTACAACCGGAGCAAGAAGCTGAATTTTTGTGCGTTCAGGAAGTCCCATAATCTGATCAACCATTTGGTCAACCGTTTGTTTTTTGATTTCTTTTCCGCATTTCGGACAGTGAGGAATTCCGATTCTTGCATAAAGAAGACGAAGATAATCATAGATTTCCGTCACCGTACCTACTGTCGATCGAGGATTACGATTCGTCGACTTCTGATCAATAGAAATTGCAGGAGAAAGACCTTCAATACTCTCTACATCCGGCTTTTCCATCTGCCCGAGAAACATTCGTGCATAAGACGACAAAGACTCCATATAACGTCTCTGTCCTTCTGCGTATATCGTATCAAATGCAAGGGATGATTTTCCCGAACCACTGAGTCCTGTCAATACGACCAGTTTATTTCTTGGTATAGTAAGATCAACATTTTTCAAATTATGTTCATTTGCCCCTCTGATTGTAATAAATTGTTTACTATCTTTATTATCTGGTATCATCTATATATTCTCCTGTTCATTCAACAGCTTTTTCATCTCGATTAATTTATCACGCAGTTCTGCTGCTGCCTCAAAGTTGAGCTCTGCTGCCGCTTTTTTCATCTGTTTTGTCAAATCTTTTATAAGCTTTTCCAATTCCTGCACACTCATGGATTCCGGATCTTTTTCCATTCTCATCTCTTCTGCCGCTACTTTTTTGGAAATACTGATCAGATCACGAACACTCTTCTTGATGGACTGCGGTGTGATCCCATGCTCTTCATTATATTGTTCCTGAATCCTTCGTCTTCGATTCGTTTCATCAATTGCATTTTTCATTGAATCAGTAATCATATCCGCATACATAATAACATGCCCGTCCACATTTCTCGCAGCACGCCCGATGGTCTGAATCAATGATGTTTCTGAGCGCAAAAATCCTTCCTTATCTGCATCCAGAATTGCAATCAGCGTTATCTCAGGAATATCCAGTCCTTCTCTCAAAAGATTAATTCCCACCAGTACATCAAACACATCCAAACGCATATCCCGGATAATCTCAGCTCTCTCAAGTGTATCAATATCAGAATGAAGATATTTGACACGAATCCCCAGTTCACGCATATAATCTGTCAGATCTTCTGCCATATGCTTTGTAAGAGTTGTAATTAATATCTTATTCTTCTTTTTAATCTCTTTATTTACTTCTGAAACCAGATCATCTATCTGACCTTCCACTGGGCGCACTTCCACCGGTGGATCAAGAAGTCCTGTCGGTCGGATCACCTGCTCAGCTCTAAAAAGCTCATGTTCCTTCTCATATGTTCCCGG
>JBJEMB010000145.1:0-2395 GCA_051879455.1 Lachnospiraceae bacterium | reverse complement strand
TATAACTCTCACTGAATACACATATTTCTTTTTTCATTTCATCCCCTCCGGATACTATATTTAGTTATATAAAGTATAGCACAACATAGAAAAAACACCCGAGACAATCTGCCTCCGGCAAAAACTGATATAAATGCTATGCCGCCGGGCAGCAACCGTCAGCCCCTTCGTATCCGTCGGTTGTCCAGCTTTCGCCGGATAGTCCACTCGTAAAAAAGAGGCTTTTACAAGCAAGCTTGTATCGCCTCTTTTTCCTCCTGTCCTGCCCGGCTCAATGCTCGAGCATATTTTCGATAAAGATTCCATATCCCTTTTTGGGATTGTTGACAAACACGTGAGTCACCGTTCCGATGAGCTTTCCATTCTGAAAATCGGACTGCCGCTCACGAGTGATTGCAATTATGGACAACATAATCGAGGAATGTATCCCATCTGTTATTTTAGCTCATTTCCATCCGAGTCCAGTCCATTGGCTGCATACGCCTGTTCCCGATCAAGACCACCACGCTGGAACATTTGCTCTGCCTGATAGCGAGCGTCATTCAGATCTTCCTGAGGTTGTGCACACTTGTATTTGGTGTCCTCCTCTGCAGCTGCCTCCTCACGACGGATCT
Organism: Lachnospiraceae bacterium; assembly: GCA_051879455.1. Classification (GTDB taxonomy): domain Bacteria; phylum Bacillota; class Clostridia; order Lachnospirales; family Lachnospiraceae; genus MD308. The sequence continues at coordinate 1,781 of JBJEMB010000145.1, read as the reverse complement.
TATCTATTATCACGCCGATAACACCAAGGATCAAGCCAGCAGTGAATACCACCAACGCCATCATGCCGACGAGGGACCATTTCTCGACAGAGAAAACAAGCGACAACGGGACAGCCAAAGAAACACCTCCGCCAATGCCCGTAAACATCATGACCCGCCCAAGCCTTGTAAGGAAGCACTGCTTCGGCGCACTGGTTTCTCTCCCCTTGAGCTTAAAACCCAGCCGGCAAATCATGCGGTTGACAAAGGCGATAACTACGAGGGCTATCAAAAGGAATTTGCGCTCTTCCAATGTCGCATCATCTGTAAAAAATGCCGCAGGAATGCACAATATACTGACAAAACAGAAGAATCCACCTAAAATAATCAAAATCCATCCGATCTTCTGTTTCATTCTTCGGTCCCTCCTTCTTCCATTTTATCATAACATACAATATCGAAAAAAGACAGGGGCAAAATCTACCCCTGCCTAAAATTCACTCTGCCGCATCCAGCATATTCTCGATAAATATCCCATATCCCCGCGTCGGATCATTCACCAGAACGTGCGTCACCGCGCCGATGAGTTTCCCGTCCTGGATAATCGGGCTGCCGCTCACGAGTGATTGTCATTAGGGACAACACTTATGATTGTTAAATGAGTTGGTGGTACTATAATGATTGCAAAACAACGAAGGACAGGTTATCATCTTGGTTTATTCAAACAAATCGGATACTTCACACTTTGCATAGAGCCTTTGCAAGTCGCATAATAATAATTTGATATAACTATTTAGAAAACAGAACTTATTGCTTTTTCCATTTCATTACAATAAAAGACAAGCTGCATATCAGCTTGCCTCAGACTGTCAAAAAAGTCAGCGTAAGCTGGCTTTTTTTGGTATAATAAATCCAGAGGTGATGTCATGCTGGCGAAAGAAAAATCTGAGAGAAATACATTAGAAATGGTTAGTGTTGAGGGACTTGTTCCTCAAAATCATTTGCTTCGAAAAATTGATTCGACCGTGGATTCTACTCACATTTATGATTTTGTAGAAGATTTGTATTCTCCTGATAACGGCCGCCCTAGTGTCGATCCAGTAGTTCTGTTTAAAATGGTACTCATTCAGCATCTTTATGGAATCCCTTCTCTGCGTAGAACAGTGGAAGAAATCAACGTCAACATTGCTTACCGTTGGTTCCTCGGATACATGCTGAATGAGCCGGTTCCCCATTTCGCCACTATCAGTTATAACTTCAGACACCGTTTCACGGAGGACACCATTGAAAAGATTTTTACATGGGTTCTTTTTGAAGCGCAGAAAAGTGGATATCTCTCACCAGAAGTTGTATTTGTCGATGGGACTCATATCAAAGCAAATGCAAACATCAACAAAAGGATGAAAAAGGCCATACCAGCTGCGGCCAGAGTCTACGAAGAGCAACTCATGAAAGAGGTTAATGAAGACAGGAAAGAACATGGGAAAAAACCTTTTGACGATGGCACAGGAGGAAGTCAGAAGGAAAGGCAGGTCACTGTTTCGACGACAGATCCGGAAAGTGGAATGTTTCATAAAGGAGAGCACAAACGCTGTTTTGCGTATGAGGCCCATACCGTATGCGACAAACACAACTTCGTGTTGGATACAGTAGTAACCAGTGGAAACGTTCACGACAGTGTGGCATTTGATGAATTGTACGACAAAGTGGTACAGCGCTTTCCGGAAATAAAAACGATTACTATGGATGCAGGATACAAAACACCATGGATCTGCAAAAAGGTAATCGATGATGGAAGGGTA
>JBJEMB010000144.1:0-2396 GCA_051879455.1 Lachnospiraceae bacterium | reverse complement strand
ATTGGGCTATCGCCAAGCGGTAAGGCACAGGACTTTGACTCCTGCATTCGTTGGTTCGAATCCAACTAGCCCAGTTTATATGGGCGTGTAGCTCAGGTGGTAGAGCACTTGACTTTTAATCAAGTTGTCCGGGGTTCGAATCCCCGCACGCTCAGGAATGAGAGATAGCGTAAATCCTTATGTTCAAGGGTTTGCGCTGTTTTTATATATTTTTATTCAAAACAGTCTTCTCAAAAATAGTCAATTGGATATAATAATAATTGACTGGTGCGGTCAATAAAGGAGATGAGGGATGTTATGAGCGCGATACATACGATAGGACTTACAAAATATTATGGAAAATCGAGGGGTATCATTGATTTAGACCTGGAGGTTGAAAAAGGTGAATTTTTTGGATTTATTGGACCAAATGGTGCTGGAAAGAGTACAACAATCAGAATATTGACCGGATTGATTAAAAGTACAGGGGGAAGTGCGAAAATATTCGGAAAAGATGTTAGAAAGGAGAAAGATAAAATACTATCTAAAGTTGGATATCTTCCGTCTGAAACAATGTTTTATTCTGGAATGAAAGTAAAGGATATCCTTAAACTTTCGGCAAATCTGCGTAGAAAAGATTGCACTGAAGAAGCAAAAATATTATGCGAGAGGCTTCAGCTTGATACAGAAAAGAAAATCGAAGAATTATCTTTTGGAAATCGTAAAAAAGTTGGAATTGTCTGTGCGCTTCAACACAATCCTAGGCTTTGTATTCTGGATGAGCCTACGAGTGGTCTTGATCCGTTGATGCAGAGGGAATTTTTCGATATATTAAGGGAACGAAATAAGAAAGGAACGACTATTTTTCTTTCTTCTCATGTGCTTTCCGAAATTCAGCGTAATTGTAACCGTGCAGCAATTATAAGAGAAGGCCGTATTATTGCGTGTGACAGCGTAGAGGCATTGTCAAAAACGAATGCAAGGAGAGTTACTGTCCGCGGAAAGATAGATTTGAAAATGCTAAAAAAAGTGAAAGATATTCAAAAGAGTGAGAATAGTATCAGTTTTTTATACGGTGGAAATATCAATGAACTTTTGAAAGTTCTTACTGCGGGAAATATTACAGATCTGACAGTGGCAGAACCAGATCTTGAAGAAATCTTTATGCATTACTATGAGGATGGAGGCGATAGAAATGACATTAGTTAGACATGAACTTAGACAGGGGAGACTTGCTTTCATCATCTGGACGATATCTATCGGATTTCTACTTGCAATCTGCATTCTGATATTTCCGGAGATGGAAGGAGATATGGATAGCGTTACAGAAATGTTTTCTTCCATGGGAAGCTTTAGTGCGGCATTTGGCATGGATGTAGTTAATTTTGGCTCTCTGACCGGATTTTATGCTGTGGAATGTGGAAACATTCTGGGGCTTGGCGGTGCATTTTTTGCCGCCTTATGTGCGGTACCGGCACTTGCCAAAGAGGAAAAAGAGCACACGGCAGAGTTTTTACTGACACATCCGATAAGCCGTAAATATATTGTAAGTAATAAACTTTTGGCAGTACTACTGCAGATTGTCGCTATGAATATACTTATTTTTGGAATATCTGTGGCATCAATGCTTGTAATCGGTGAAACGATACCATGGGAAGAAATTATTCTTTTGCATTTTGCGTATTTCCTTTTGCAAATAGAAATTGCAGGAATCTGTTTTGGAATCTCTGCATTTTTGAGAAAGAATAGTCTGGGAATTGGACTTGGCATTGCGACAGTGATGTATTTCCTTAATATTATTGCAAATATAACTGAAAGTGCCGAATTCCTTAAATATATTACTCCGTTTGGATATGCGGAAGGCTCTGATATTCTCTCTAATCTGTCTATAGATGCAGAATTAGTGATTATAGGGATGTTATATATGGTTGTTGGGGTTATTGCTGCGTATGTGAAATATTCTAAAAAAGATATTGCATAAAACGATTATACTATTCTTTTTGACTTCATCTCTTGCGGACGGCATATGAACGTTATATATTGATTTTGTGGATAGTATTCGTTAAGAAACCATACCATGAATAGGAATGATGTAAAATGCCATATGCAAGAGATGAAGCTTACATCATCAGAAATCTTTTTCTTACCAGGGCAAACGGTTAATTTCTATATCAGAGAAAATACTTGACAAATGTTTGGATAGTCATTAAGATAATACATGCAGGTTTCTGGCTTGCCAATATTCTTATAAAATATGCGGATGTGGCGGAATTGGCAGACGCGCTAGACTTAGGATCTAGTGTCTCCGACGTGCAGGTTCAAGTCCTGTCATCCGCAGTCGATTAAAAACACTGGATGCCGAAAGTTAACGGTTTTCAGTGTTTTTATTTTGAAATGATAATCATAGCAGATTACCA
>JBJEMB010000143.1:0-2403 GCA_051879455.1 Lachnospiraceae bacterium | reverse complement strand
GGACTGATTGCAGATGCACTTCATTTTTTGGGGGCGGATGTTTCTTACTTTGCCAGAAGTAAAAAGCCGGAGCGAGAAGAAATGGGAATTCACTATAAGCCGCTTCATGAACTGCTTTCTGATAGTGAGGTCATCTTCACTTGCCTGAACAAAAATGTGATTCTCCTTCATGAAGAAGAATTTGAAAAGACCGGAAATGGAAAGATTATGTTCAACACTTCCATCGGACCGGCAGCGGATATGGAAGCACTGGAAAACTGGATCAGACATGAAGGAAATATTTTCTGCTGTGATATGATAGAATCACTGGGAGATATGTCAGAGGAAGTAAAATCCAGAGATAATGTCATCTGTATAGGTGCGTCTTCCGGAATGACACATCAGGCATATGAAGTGTTGAGCAGAAAATCACTGGATAATATCAAAGAGTATCTAGGAGAGTAGGTAAGAAGAAAAAAATGATGCAGATGGAAGCAACGGTTTTAGTAGATAATATTCCTCAGGGTGAACTGAAGGGTGAATGGGGCTTAAGTATTTTTATTGAATATGGAAATGTCAATTTCTTATTAGACACGGGAGCGTCAGGACTTTTTTTAGAAAATGCAAAGAAGCTTGGAAAGGATATGAAATCTGTTGATTATGCTGTATTATCCCATGCCCATTATGATCATTCGGATGGGATGAGGAAGCTTTTTGAAGAAAATAAAACGGCAAGTTTTTACTTGAGAGAAGGAAGTGCAGAAAACTGTTATTCTAAGAAATGGTTTATGCGCAAATACATAGGGCTTCCGAGACATATTTTAGACGAACTTTCTGATCGGATCGTATATGCAGATGGTGATTTTACGTTGTGTCCGGGAGTGTATCTGATTCCTCACAAAACACCGGAACTTTGGAGAGTCGGAAAACGAAATAATATGTATCTTCGAAAAAAATCAGGATGGGAACCGGATGATTTTTCTCATGAGCAAAGCCTTGTTTTTGACACAGAAGAGGGGCTTGTGATCTTTAGCAGCTGTTCTCATGCCGGAGCAGATGTTATTATTAGAGAGGTGATGGCTACTTTCCCGGATAAGAAAATAAAATCACTGATTGGAGGATTCCATCTGTTTGGAAAGCCTGAGGCGGAAGTCAGGAAACTTGCGGGAAAAATAAAAGAAACCGGGATTGAAGAAATCTATACAGGGCATTGTACCGGGGAGAAGCCATATCAGATTTTGAAAGAAGAAATGGGCGAAAAAGTGTATCAGTTGCGAGTTGGGCTGGTGATAGAATGAGAGCACCAGTAATACAAGCTGAACGCTGAAAAGGTAACGCATACGCAGAGAAAGCCAAAAGAAAATATTGCAAGCATTTTAAATCAGGAGGCTTCCGAAAGGAGAAAAGCTATGATAACGATATTTAACAGAAAAGAGCTTTGCGTCACATATGATATGAGTGAGCAGGTGAGAATTCGGAATATTTTAAACGATCACAACATTGATTATTCAATTAAAACAATAAATCGTACAAGCACTTCTCCTATAGCAGCCGGAGGAAGAAGCCGTGCGGGGAACTTTGGTCAGAAACAGGACTATATGTATGAATACATGATTTATGTACAGAAGAATGATTATGAGAAAGCGGCTGGCCTTGTCAGAAAGTAGTGTTGTACTTCCTGATTTTTATAAGAAAGGAAATAAAATGAAGAAAATTAAAAAAGAGGGGATTAAGGCGTTACTGTTGATTGTACTTATCATATGTTTATGTGTACTTGAAGGATGTAAAGTTAATTATCCGCAGAATTATCTTTCTGAAGAATTAAAAAATGATTGTACGTCAGCATCACTTTCGAAAGAGGTTGATACTCACAGTGGATTTCATGGTGATGGAATTTCATTTTATGTATTGGAGTTTGAAAATGAAGATTTTCTGAATGAGATAATGAAAGATTCCAGGTGGAATAAACTCCCTTTGAGCGAAAACCTTACGGCAATTCTGTATGGCAACGCATACGATACAACTAAAGCGGATGTAAAAGTGGTTGGTCCATATGTGACTGGTGGAGAGAATGATCAGCCACTTTTTCCGGTTGTTGAGAATGGATACTATTATTTTGAAGACCGGCAGGATGAGAGTGGAAATCCTCAGGATGATTCTAAAGTTTTAGACAGAGAGTCTATGAATTTTACAATTGCAATTTATGATTTGGATTCTCGGATTTTGTATTTTTGTGAATATGATAGTTAGTAACTTATATTGATATATTGCGCCGTCAGGCGCTTTATATAGGGCAAAGATAAAAACACAAACGTATGGAAATATTGTTTTCATACAGAGCCGGTAGGTAGTCCGACCGTATTCCGTATGGAGTATAAGTAACCCTCCCTCCTTGGGTCGTCCGTTCTTTGTCCGTAATATTTC
>JBJEMB010000142.1:15680-62774 GCA_051879455.1 Lachnospiraceae bacterium | reverse complement strand
CAAAACAGAGTGATAATTTCAGAAGAGGACGTGGACACGGTTCTGGAAATGGTAAAACAGCTGGTAAGGGTCATAAAGGACAGAAAGCCCGTTCCGGAGGTACAAGACCAGGTTTTGAAGGTGGTCAGATGCCATTATATAGAAGAATACCAAAGAGAGGTTTCACAAATAGAAATACAAAAGAAATCGTTGGTATTAATGTAAGTGCTCTTGAAGTATTTGATAATGATGCAGTAGTTTCCGTTGAAACATTAAAAGAATGCGGAATCATTAAGAACGCAAGAGATGGCGTTAAGATTCTTGGAAACGGCGAACTTACAAAGAAACTTACTGTACAGGCAAATGCATTTAGTGCAGGTGCTGTAGCAAAAATTGAGGCTGTAGGTGGAAAAGCAGAGGTGATCTAATGTTAGAAACTTTCCGAAAGGCATGGACGATTAAAGATATTCGCAAAAAAATCGGATATACGTTTTTAATGTTAATCGTGATAAGACTTGGTTCAGGTCTTCCGACACCGGGTGTTAATCCGACATATATACAAAATTTCTTTGAACAGAACACTGGGGAAGCGTTTAACTTGTTTAACGCTTTCACCGGTGGTTCCTTTGAGAAGATGTCTATTCTTGCTTTGAGTATTACCCCGTACATCACGTCATCTATTATTATGCAGCTTCTCACTATTGCAATTCCAAAGCTGGAAGAGATGCAGAAAGATGGAGAAGATGGAAGAAAGAAGATTGCGGCAATTACAAGATATCTTACTGTAGGACTGGCGCTTCTTGAATCTACTGCAATGGCAGTTGGATTTGGACGTCAGGGGCTTTTGACCGAATATAATTTTGTAAATGCAGCAGTTGTTGTACTTACACTGACAGCTGGCTCAGCATTGCTAATGTGGATTGGTGAGCGAATTACAGAAAAAGGTGTTGGAAACGGGATTTCAATTGTATTGTTGATCAATATTATATCTCGTGTTCCAAGCGATATGGCAACACTGTTTGAGCAGTTTGTAAAAGGCAAAAATCTTGCTAATGGTGGATTGGCAGTAATCATTATCCTTGCAATCATTCTTGCGCTTGTTATTTTTGTTGTAATCCTTCAGAGTGGTGAGAGACGAATTGCGGTTCAGTATTCTCAGAAAACTGTGGGAAGAAAGACATATGGCGGACAGTCAACACACATTCCGCTTCGAATTAATACAGCAGGTGTTATTCCGATCATCTTTTCTTCTTCCTTGATGCAATTCCCAATCGTTATTGCATCATTTATGGGAAAAGGAAATGGTAAGGGAATCGGTTCAGAGATTCTCAGAGGAATGAATCAGGGTAACTGGTGTAATCCAGAACAATTGAAATATTCATGGGGTCTTGTTGTTTACATTTTATTGACAGTATTCTTTGCATATTTCTATACATCAATTACATTTAATCCTTTGGAAATCGCAAATAATATGAAGAAAAATGGTGGTTTTATTCCGGGAATCCGACCTGGCAAACCAACGGTTGAATATCTTACAAAGATATTGAATTACATTATCTTTATTGGAGCATGCGGACTTGTACTTGTACAGGTGGTTCCGATTTTCTTTAATGGATGGCTTGGAGCTCAGGTGTCCTTTGGTGGAACTTCACTGATCATTATTGTCAGTGTAGTATTGGAAACATTAAAGCAAATTGAGTCACAGACACTTGTACGAAATTATAAAGGATTTTTGAACAATTAATTTTGACTCGCGGAATTTTATTTCGCGGGTTAAAATGCTATAAGGAGGAAGCTTATATGAAAATAATTATGTTAGGTGCACCGGGTGCAGGAAAAGGAACACAGGCTAAAAAAATTGCAGCAAAATATGAAATTCCACATATCTCTACAGGTGATATTTTCCGCGCAAATATTAAAAACGGAACAGAACTTGGAAAGAAAGCAAAAACTTATATGGATCAGGGCCTTCTTGTACCGGATGAACTGGTTGTTGATCTGGTAGTTGACCGCGTAAATCAGGATGATTGTACAAATGGCTATGTTTTGGATGGATTCCCGAGAACAATTCCACAGGCTGAGGCGCTTGATAAAGCATTGGCAGCTTTGGAACAGAAAGTAGATTATGCAATTGATGTTGATGTTCCGGATGAAAATATTGTTAAACGTATGGGCGGAAGACGCGCATGTGTAGGTTGTGGAGCTACATATCATCTGGAATATGCACCGACAAAAGTAGAAGGTGTTTGTGATGTATGTGGAAAAGAGCTGATTCTTCGTGATGATGATAAGCCAGAAACTGTTCAGAAACGTCTGAATGTATATCACGAGCAGACACAGCCACTGATTGATTATTATACAAAAGCAGGAATTTTAAAGACTGTTGATGGAACAGTTGACATTAACGATGTATTCAAGGCAATTGTAGACATTTTAGGAGAGTAAGCACATGCCAATTACAATTAAATCTGCGAGAGAGATAGAGTTGATGACAGAGGCCGGACGTATTCTGGAGATCGTGCATGAGGAGCTTGCAAAAGCACTCCATCCGGGAATGAGTACAAAGGATATTGATAAACTGGGAGAAGAGATTATCCGAAGTTATGGATGTATTCCTTCATTTCTTGATTATAACGGATATCCGGCATCTATCTGTGTGTCTGTAAATGATGAAGTAGTTCATGGGATCCCGGACAGTCGACGTATCTTGAAAGATGGGGACATTGTAAGTCTGGATGCAGGTGTAATTTATAAAGGTTATCATTCCGATGCCGCGAGAACTCACGGCATCGGAGAAATTGGAAAAGAAGCGCAGAAGCTTATTGATGTTACCAGAGAGAGTTTTTTTGAAGGTATAAAATATGCAAAAGAAGGCAATCATCTATTTGATATTTCAACAGCAATAGGCAAGTATGCGGAAAGCTTCGGCTACGGTGTTGTACGTGATCTTTGCGGTCACGGGATTGGTACCAGTCTTCATGAATCGCCGGAAATCCCTAATTATGAGATGAATCGGAAGGGTGTAAAACTGAAGGCAGGAATGACACTCGCAATTGAACCCATGATTAATATGGGAACATGGCAGGTGAGATGGCTTGATGATGACTGGACAGTTGTGACAAGGGATCATTCACTTTCTGCACATTATGAAAATACAGTTTTAATAACAGAAGGTGAACCAAAGCTTTTAACCCTGACTAAAAAGTAAGGTGCATAAATATGAACGAATACAATATCGGTATGCTCGCAAGATCGAAAGCGGGACATGACAAAGATAAAGTATATGTAATAATTGACGCAGACCAGACATATGTATATTTAGCTGATGGTAGAATCAGAACACTAAATAATTTGAAAAAAAAGAAGCGTAAACATGTTCAGATCATAAAAAATGAATATGATATTTTGAAGATTGATAATGAAAAAATAAAATATATACTTAAAGAATGGAATAAGGAAGAGATAAAACAGGAGGATTAGTCTATGTCAAAAGCTGACGTAATTGAAATTGAAGGAACAGTAGTAGAAAAATTGCCAAACGCAATGTTCCAGGTGGAATTGGAAAACGGACATCAGGTACTGGCTCACATCAGCGGAAAACTTCGTATGAATTTTATCAAGATTCTTCCGGGAGATAAAGTAACTTTGGAATTATCTCCTTATGATCTTTCAAAAGGAAGAATTATCTGGAGAGACAAATAGAAACGTGAAGAAAAGAAAGAAAAATCTGTTGACTTTATTGCATATGGGTGATATACTATATAAGCGCGTTTCCGGGCATTTTTGTGCGCAAATGTCATTGAGTTGCGATATTTACAAGGAAGATGCGCGAGTAAACCGTAGGCAGAGCGTTGGATGAAAGGAGGATCCCTATGAAGGTTAGATCATCAGTAAAACCAATTTGCGAAAAATGCAAAGTAATTAAGAGAAAAGGAAGCGTTCGCATTATCTGCGAGAATCCGAAACATAAACAGCGTCAGGGATAGCAGTTTATGAGATGAATTAGGCGGCTGATAGTTGACACACCAGGACGTGTGTGGACTATTTGAAATATACAAGGACACACCTTTAGCCGGTGGCTTCCTCGTATATTGCTTCTAATGCCGGCCCGTCATTACCGGTATCTTTTATATTATTAAATTATTTTATTAGATACGGTGGCCGGAAAGGGTGCGGATACCGAACCGTACCTGGGTGAGTGAAAACAAACCCCTATTAAAGACAAATACACAATCAAACAAGAAAATGGAGGAAATTCACATGGCTCGTATAGCAGGTGTAGACTTACCAAGAGACAAACGTGTTGAAATCGGACTTACTTATATCTACGGAATCGGTAGAACAAGTGCAACCCGTATTTTGGCAGAAGCAGGAGTTGATCCTGACATTCGTTGTAGAGATCTTACAGACGAAGATGTAAAGAAAATCAGTGCAGTAATCGATGAGACACAGATGGTAGAAGGTGATCTTCGTAGAGAGATCGCTCTGAATATCAAGAGATTACAGGAAATCGGATGCTATAGAGGAATCCGTCACAGAAAAGGACTTCCTGTTCGTGGTCAGAAGACAAAGACCAATGCAAGAACAAGAAAAGGTCCTAAGAGAACAGTAGCAAATAAGAAAAAGTAGAGCACTTGGCGAAAGCAAGCTGACAAGCGTAGCTTGAGATTAGTGCGAACTTTGTTCTTCGGAACTTAATGAGCACAAGTTACAGACGCAGTGCGAATTTAGTAAGAAGAACTACCACAAAAAACAATATTAAACAAGGAAAGAGTAGGTTAGTTTTATTATGGCAAAGAAAGTTACAAAAAAAGTGACAAAGAAACGTGTCAAGAAAAACGTTGAACGCGGACAAGCACATATTCAGTCATCTTTTAATAACACAATCGTTACATTAACAGATGCACAGGGTAATGCACTTTCATGGGCAAGTGCAGGCGGTCTGGGATTTAGAGGTTCAAGGAAATCTACCCCTTATGCAGCTCAGATGGCAGCAGAAACAGCAGCTAAAGCAGCATTGGTACATGGTTTAAAATCAGTTGACGTTTTCGTTAAAGGACCAGGTTCAGGTAGAGAAGCAGCAATTCGTGCCCTTCAGGCATGCGGAATCGATGTAACAAGTATCAGAGACGTTACTCCGGTACCACACAATGGTTGCCGCCCGCCGAAACGTAGAAGAGTCTAGTGACAAAGACGAACCACAATTGATTTTAATAGGAGGATTATAACATGGCAGTAAATAGAGTTCCGGTTCTCAAAAGATGCAGATCCCTTGGCTTGGATCCGGTATATTTGGGAATTGACAAAAAGTCTAACAGACAGTTAAAAAGATCCAATAGAAAAATGAGCGAGTATGGTCTTCAGTTACGTGAGAAACAGAAAGCAAAATTTATCTATGGTGTATTAGAGAAACCTTTCAGAAATTACTATAAAAAAGCAAAACAGATGAGTGGTATGACAGGTGAGAACCTGATGGTACTTCTTGAGTCCAGACTGGACAATGTTGTGTTCCGTATGGGATTTGCCAGAACAAGACGTGAAGCAAGACAGATTGTCGATCACAAACATGTTCTTGTAAATGGAAAACAGGTAAATATTCCATCTTACCTGATCAAAGCAGGTGATGTGATTGAAATCAGAGAGAAAAGCAAGGGATCTCAGAGATACAAAGATATCTTAGAGGTTACAGGCGGACGTATGGTTCCGGATTGGCTTGAAGTTGATGCAGAGAATTTGAAAGGAACTGTAAAAGAACTTCCAAATCGTGAAGTTATCGATGTTCCTGTAGATGAGATGCTGATCGTCGAGTTGTATTCCAAATAATAACCCGTAACACCACAGGAGGTGGACTTAGTGTTTGATTTTAATAAACCGAATATTGAAATTACAGAGATTTCAGAAGATAAGAAATACGGAAGATTTGTTGTTGAACCTCTTGAAAGAGGATATGGAACAACATTAGGTAACTCCCTTAGAAGAATCATGCTTTCTTCTTTGCCAGGAACTGCAATCAGTCAGGTGAAGATTGACGGAGTTCTGCATGAGTTCAGCTCCATTCCAGGGGTTAAGGAGGATGTTACTGAGATCGTCATGAACTTAAAGTCACTGGCTATCAAAAACACATCTGAGACAGATGAGCCAAAGACAGCATACATTGAGTTTGAAGGCGAGGGTGTTGTAACAGCAGCAGATATTCAGGTGGATCAGGATATTGAGATTATGAATCCTGAGACAGTAATTGCAACACTGAATGGCGGTGCAGACAGCAAGTTATACATGGAACTCACCATTACAAATGGAAGAGGATATGTGAGTGCGGATAAGAATAAAAATGAAGATTTACCGATTGCAGTAATTCCGATTGATTCTATCTATACTCCAGTTGAACGTGTAAATCTTACCGTAGAAAACACTCGTGTTGGTCAGATTACAGATTTCGATAAATTGACATTAGATGTCTATACGAATGGAACCTTGCTTCCGGATGAAGCAGTCAGCTTAGCTGCAAAGGTACTCAGCGAGCACTTGAAACTCTTTATTGATCTTTCAGAAGTAGCTCAGGCTGCAGAAGTAATGATTGAAAAAGAAGACGATGAAAAAGAAAAAGTTCTTGAGATGAGCATTGACGAATTAGAATTATCTGTTCGTTCATACAACTGTCTCAAGAGAGCTGGTATCAACACGGTAGAAGAACTGACGAACAGAACACCGGAAGATATGATGAAAGTACGTAACCTTGGACGTAAGTCTCTGGAAGAAGTACTTGCAAAATTAGATGAATTGGGACTGAGCCTTAGCAAAGGCGAAGAGTAGAGCACTTAGCGAATACAAGCCGTAGGCGCAGTATGAGGTTAGTGCGAACTCTGTTCTTCGGAACTTAGCGAGGTTTTTTCGAGCTTAGTCTCGAAGAACTACCTTATTATTCATCAGTAAACCCGAAGTGTATGATGAAACATTTGGCTAGTAAGCCCGAAGAAGCATAACCAAGTGTATAATGGAGGATTAGAAAATGGCAAAATATAGAAAACTCGGCAGAACATCAAGCCAGAGAAAAGCATTATTAAGAAACCAGGTAACAGCATTACTTAACAATGGTAAAATTGTTACTACAGAAGCAAAGGCAAAAGAGATTCGTAAAATTGCAGAAGGTCTCATTGCATTAGCTGTAAAAGAGAAAGACAACTTCGAAGAAGTTACAGTAAAAGCTAAAGTTGCTCGTAAAGACAAAGATGGCAAGAGAGTGAAAGAAGTTGTAGATGGTAAGAAAGTTACTGTTTATGATGAAGTAGATAAGAAAATCAAAAAGGATATGCCAAGCAGACTTCACGCACGTCGTCAGATGCTTAAGGTTCTTTATCCTGTAAAAGAAGTTCCGACAGCACAGGCTGGAAGAAAGAAAAATACAAAAGAAGTTGATCTTGTTGCTAAATTATTTGATGAGATTGCTCCAAAATATGCAAACCGTAACGGCGGATACACAAGAATCGTAAAGATTGGTCAGCGTAAAGGTGATGCAGCTATGGAAGTTCTTATTGAGCTTGTATAATTTCAGAATCTAAAACGACGCACTCTGAGAAATCAGGGTGCGTTTTTTGTCAAAGTTATGACTATTCTGTTAAATAATCTACTTTTATTCAAAAGGATTACAAAATAAAGGGTTGATGGTATAATAGAATAACTGAATAAGTACATAAGTTTAATTGGGGAAAACAATAAGAAAGGATGAAAGAAAAATGAGCAGATTAGAGCTTACTTCGCCTAAAAAAGCCCGTATTGTTATGGAAGGGCTTTACAAAGATTTAGAGCGAAGAATTGAATCCAGTCCTCCGGGACTTTGTCCTGTAGACATGGCACGCGCATTTCTTGAATTGTGTCATGCTCAGACATGTGGAAAATGTGTACCATGCCGTATTGGTCTTGGACAGTTAAACAACTTCATCAAGGATGTTCTTGATGGAAAAGCAACTATGGAAACATTGGATATCATGGAACAAACCGCACTTTCTATTATGGAATCCGCAGATTGTGCAATTGGTTATGAAGCAGCAAATATGGTTTACAAGGGACTTATTGGTTATCGTGACGACTACATTGAACATATTCAGAATGGTCGTTGTACATGTTCTTATAATCAACCGGTACCTTGTGTTTCTTTATGTCCTGCACATGTAGATATTCCGGGATATGTGGCACTGGTAGGAGAGGGAAGATATGCAGATGCAATCAAGCTGATCCGTAAGGATAATCCGTTCCCTACAACATGCGGCTTTATCTGTGAACATCCATGTGAGGCAAGATGTCGCCGTAATATGGTAGACGATGCAATCAATATTCGTGGCCTTAAGAGAGTTGCCGCTGATTTTGCAGGAGAGGTTGAACCACCGGCATGTGCACCAAGCACAGGTAAAAGAATTGCTGTTCTCGGAGGAGGTCCGGGAGGTTTAAGTGCTGCATATTATCTGCAGCTTATGGGCCATCAGACAACCGTATTTGAGATGCTTCCAAAGCTGGGTGGAATGCTTCGTTATGGTATCCCTAACTATCGTCTTCCGAAAGACCGTCTTGAGGATGATATTAATGCGATTTTAAAGACAGGTGTAGAAGTAAAACATGGACTGAAAATCGGACCTGATATTACGATTCAGCAGCTTCAGGAAGAGTATGACGCTGTACTGATTACGATTGGTGCAAGTACAGATAAAAAGCTTGGACTGGAAGGAGAAAATGCAGAAGGAATCTTCTCTGCGGTACAGTTCTTAAGAAATGTTGGAAAGAACATTATCATGGATCTGACAGGTAAAGAAGTTGCCGTTATTGGAGGCGGTAATGTAACTATGGATGCTGTCCGTACTGCGAAACGTCTGGGAGCAAAGAAGGTAAGCGTTGTATATCGTAGACGAGTAGCAGATATGACAGCTCTTCCGTCTGAAATTGAGGGAGCAATCGCAGAAGGTATTGAGGTGCAGACACTTAAAGCACCGGCATCATTGGATATTGATGAAAATAATCATATCAAAGGCATCTATGTGACTCCTCAGATGATTAGCGCAATTAAAGATGGACGTGCCAGCATCAAGCCTACAGGCGAAGATGATATTTATATTCCATGTGATGTGCTTGTAGTAGCAATTGGACAGAATATTGAGACAAAGCATTTTGAGGACGCAGGAATACCTGTATCACGCGGTAAGATCGTGACAATGAGTAATGGTGCGATTGAGAATCTTCCAGGCGTGTTTGCAGGCGGAGACTGTGCAAGTGGACCGGCATCTGTTATTAAAGCGATTGCGGCAGCTAAGGTTGCAGCAGCAAATATTGATGAGTACCTTGGATATCATCATGAGATTTCCTGTGATGTTGAGATTCCGGAGGCTCGTCTTGATGACCGTACACCATGCGGCAGAGTAAATCTGACAGAACGTGAAGCAAGTGAACGTGTACATGACTGGGATGGATGTGAAAACTGTATGACAGAAAAAGAAGCAAAACAGGAAGCAAGCCGTTGCTTACGTTGTGATCACTTTGGATATGGAATCTTTAAAGGAGGCAGAGAGAAGATATGGTAAATCTTATAATTGATGGAAAACAGATTTCCGTAAAGGAAAACACAACCATTATGGAAGCTGCCGCTCTGAATGGAATTCCTATTCCGAAGCTTTGCTATTTGAAAGGGATCAATGAGATTGCAGCATGTCGTGTATGTGTGGTTGAATTAGAAGGAAAAGAAAAATTAATCACTTCCTGTAATAATGTTGTAAAAGAAGGCATGGTAATTCATACAAACAGCCCGAAAGTAAGAAAACACAGAAAAACGGTTGTTGAGCTGATTCTTTCACAGCACAACTGTGAGTGTGTTACATGTTCCAGAAGTGGAAACTGTACACTTCAGAAGGTTGCCAATGATTTAAATATTATAGAGATTCCATTTAAAATGGAAATTGAAAAACAGCCTTGGGACAAGAATTTCCCATTGATCCGTGATTCTTCAAAATGTGTAAAATGTATGCGTTGTATCCAGGTATGTGATAAAGTACAGAGCTTAAATATCTGGGATGTAGAAGGAACAGGATCAAGAACAACTGTTAATGTAGCAGGACATAAAAAGATCAATGAGGCAGCCTGTTCCCTTTGCGGACAGTGTATTACACACTGCCCGGTAGGAGCGCTCAGAGAACGTGATGATACAGAGAAAGTATGGGAAGCAATTGCTGACCCGGATAAGATTGTAGTCGCTCAGGTCGCACCTGCAGTACGTGCTGCGTGGGGAGAAGAACTTGGTCTTAAGCTTGAGGATGCAACTGTAGGAAAGATCCTTGATTCCTTAAAGAAAATGGGTGTTGATTATGCGTTTGATACCTGTTTTTCTGCAGATCTTACAATCATGGAAGAAGGAACAGAGTTCATTCAGAGATTTACATCCGGAGAGCTTAAGGATCGTCCGATGTTTACTTCCTGCTGTCCGGGATGGGTACGCTTTATCAAATCCCAGTTCCCGCATCTTGTAAAATACCTTTCTTCTGCAAAATCACCACAGCAGATGTTTGGTGCAGTTATGAAAACATATTTTGCGAAGAAGCTTGATGTAAAACCTGAGCAGATCTATACAGTATCTGTTATGCCTTGCGTAGCAAAGAAGGGAGAGAGAGAGATGGAGCTCTACTATGAGGAATATGCAGGACATGATATTGATGCAGTTATCACAACGAGAGAACTTGCGAGAATGATCCGCTCTGCACATATCAGCCCAGATACTCTTGTTGATATCGAGAGTGACCGTCCGATGCAGGAAGGAACAGGAGCAGGTGTGATCTTTGGTGCAACCGGTGGTGTTATGGAGGCGGCACTTCGTAGTGCATACTTCCTTCTCAAAGGAGAAAATCCTCCGGCAGATGCATTTAAGGCAGTACGAGCACAGGGATTTAATGAGAATAACGGTGTACAGGAAGCAACTTTCCAGGTGGATGATGTTACAGTAAGAACTGCAGTAGTCAGTGGACTTGGAAATACAAGAGCACTTCTTAACAAGATTGAGAGAGGCGAAGCTCATTATGATTTTGTGGAAGTCATGGCATGTCCTGGCGGATGTGTAGGTGGTGGCGGTCAGCCAATCCACGATGGTGAAGAGCTTGCATTTGAAAGAGGTAAGAATCTTTACTATCTGGATGAGAATTCCACTTTCCGTTACTCACATGAGAATCCGGATATTCAGCTTCTTTATAAAGAATATATGGGCGAGCCAAATGGTCACAAAGCTCATATGCTGTTACATAGTGATCATGTTGCTGATCTGGAAAGAGAGAGAAACAGAAATAATTAAGAAATAAGTTAATGGCTATAATATGCGGGGTGTTGAACAAAATTATATTGTTCAACACCCCGCATGCTTTTTTGTAATTATGTGAATGGAAATTTTTTTTGACAAATACCTGCCCATGAACAGTTTCCGCAGATATGCTTTAGAAGTTCCAGAGTCATACGGGAATCAATTTCTCGGATAAGGTCTGTGTATACATATGTTTTTTCCTCTAGATGGAATAGTTTCGTTACTTTTTGATCATAACCGGTAACCTTTTTGTCATCACTACAACAAGACATATGAAGGATCTCGGTACGATTAGGACAAAATGAGCAGAGAGAATCGCAGGAAAACGTTAATTCAATTTCCTGCGATTTGTTGTTGCGTAAAAGCTTGGTGATATAAGTCATATTTTCAACAAACTCATCGCTGTAACCTTTGCCGAGAAATGTCTGTGTACAGAGAAGATGATGAGGTCTCAAATATATTTTCTTCATGATAAATCCTCGACCCTTCAATTAAGCCATATTTGGAAGTCGTTTACGGATGGCAAACCCGAGAACAGATGCAAGAATTGCTTTGAGAATCGCTGTTGGAATAAATGGCAATACGCATGCAGATAAACCAACTGCCACAGTGCTTCCTGTCAGTGCACAGAACATTACAACACCAATCACATAGTTTACAACTGTTCCAAGAATAAGAAAACTAGCAAAAGCACCTTTGAATTTGTGGCGGTAATCAATTCCAAGGCCGATGATAAAAGCCATAATCGGAAAAGAAATAAGAAAACCTCCTGTAGGACCAACAAAATGTGAAAATCCTCCGGCAAATCCGGCAAATACTGGAAGACCAACTGCACCCAGTAATATATATACTAAAGTGGCAAGTCCGCCCAGTTTTGCGCCAAGAACTACGGCAGCCAATGTAATAGCAAAGGTTTGCATTGTCATAGGAACGCCTAAGGGCATCGGAATAGATATTTGTGCCATAATAACAATAACAGCAGTGAGAACGCCGGTCATACATAGTTCCTGTATGGAAAGTTTGGAATTTTTTTGGGTTATCGTGTTTGCCTGATTCATAGTAATAATACCTCCTGATAATATAACATAGTCACGTACATTTTCATGCCATTGACACATCTTGTACTGTGGTATACTATTTTAATATATGGACATTGTACAAGTGACAATGACAAATGTCAACCATAAAATTTATTGCGGTTAACATTCGGACTATATTAGAGGAGACGGGATATGAATTATGAAGCGTTATTAAATGAAGTGCTGAATATTGGGAAGGAAATGGTAAAAAGCGGAGCGGAAACGAACAGAGCGGAAGATAGCATTTACCGGATGATAGAAAGCTACGATGTGGAACAATGCAATGTATTTGTTATCCAGAGTAATATTCAGGCTACAATAAAGCCGATTGGAGGACCATATATTACACAAATCCGAAGGGTTCATAATACGGGGTTTTACTATGACAGACTGGATTATCTTAACAATTTATCAAGATACATATGCCAAAATAAACCGTCCGTAGAGGAAATAAGGGAAAGATATCATGAAGTTATGAACCGCAGACAGCAGCCTCTGTATTTGCAGTATCTTGCCGCAATACTAGGTGGAGTTGGATTCGGGGTCTATTTTGGTTGTGATCTGATTGATGCGATTGTAGGAATCATAATATGTGCACTTATTGAGGTATATTTTGGGAAATTCCTTGATAAAAAAGAAAACAATCTCGTTGTATATAACCTTGTCATTGCATTTTTATCAGCGGCAGCAGTATATTTAGCAGCAAGATTTGGATTTGGGCACCATCCGGATCGTATTATTTTGGGACTAAATATGGTGTTGATCAGTGGATTGGGAGTTACAAATGGAATTCGGGATGTCCTGAACCGGGCATACATTTCAGGAATGCTCAATATTGCTCATGCCTGTCTTGGAGCAGTCGCAATTGCATGCGGAACAGGACTGGCAATGATACTGTTTCAGGGAGATATGTACGAAATGTATATTGCACCAAGTATTGCAGTACAGCTTATTTCCTGCGGGGTCGCGAGCATGGGATTCGCTTTAGTATTTAAAGCGGCGCTGGGGCAATCGGCATGTGCGGGAATCGGTGGATTCATAAACTGTGCATTTTATCTTCTGGTGCTTCATTTTTGGGGAAATAATCTGGCAGCAGTCATGGCAGGGGCAACATCTGTGGCAGCATTTGCGTATGTGATGTCAAGAATTCACAGAGCACCGGCAACAATTTTTCTCACAACGTCTATCATGCCGGTGATTCCGGGAGCAACTCTTTTTTATATGATGCATGGACTGGTACAGGAAGATTATAATCTGGCAAAACAACAGACACTTCTTCTTTTGCAGACATGTATGGCAATTGCATTTGGATTTCTGATTGTAGAGATTGTGACTCATTATGTGGGAACAAAGAAATAAAAAGAAGCAGCTTAGAAATGCGTTATACATCTCTAAAGCTGCATTTTTAGTTTACCAGAATACATTTCCTCCAACATGAATTCCTTTCTTTCCGGTATAAGAAGCATTGAAGAAAAGACAGTCTACTACTTTTGGGTGACGCTCACCGCCAAGAACTGCTTTCGCTGCTTTATAGGCAGAAGAAATTGGTCCTCTTTTTAATACGCGATCCAGTTTTCCAGAGCTTACTGGTGAAAATTGACCAGATTGATAAATAACATCTTTTACGTTGTTTGGAAACCTGGAACTAGCCACACGGTTCATAATAACGGTACCTACAGCAATCATACCTTCGTAAGTTGCCCCTGCTTCACATTCAAGAATTGCTGCCATCAGAGCAACAGTACTGGTATCGGATATATCAGCTGATTCAGAAGTAGAAGTTCCGGAATTTTTTCCTGAGTTTTTTTCTGAGGAAATTTGTTCCTTTTGAGCTTTTGCTTTTTCGGCAGCTTCAGCTTCCCTTGCCGCTTTTGCAGCAGCTTCAGCCTCTTTTGCCTGCTTTAGTTGAGCGGAATATTCATCAAGTTCGCCAGTTGCAGTAGAAAGCCTGGAGTTAAGAGTATCTTGCTGAGTACGTAGACTTTTTTCGAGTCCGGCAAGTTCCTGCTGCTGTTTTTCAAGTTTTGCTTGTTTTTCTTCAATATTTTTTCGTATATCTTTAAATTCATCTAACATCTCGCGGTCGTAATCGCTGATTAGAGTCACATATTCTGCTTTATTCAGAAAATCACTCATACTCTCTGAATCGAGAAGAATCTGCAGGAGTGAAACATTGCCACCCTCATACATAAACTTAATACGCTCTTTCATTGCGTTATATTGATTTTCTTCATTCAGTTTCGCAGCTGCAACATCGAGACGGGATTCTTCAATCTCGGAAGTTTTTTTCTCGATTGCTGCTGAAGTATTTTCAAGCTCAGAACTTAACGTTTCAAGTTCATTATTAAGTGTATTGACTTCACCCTGAAGTTCAGAAGTTTTTTCTTCAAGTTCTTCTGAAGATGTGGCAGCATATACAAGATTACCGGAAGAAGTAATAGTGACAGCGCATAAAAGTGCCGTTGCAGTATGCAATAGGCGCGTTTTCTTTTTTCTTAACATATACGATTCCTTTCCTGATATTTTACCCAAAGGCGCAGATGAGCAGTGGGTACCTCCATGCCGTCAAGCCGTCATGTCGGTAACGGGCATGCGCCCTATGACCTGCGCAGATGAGCAGTGGGTACCTCCATGCCGTCAAGCCGTCATGTCGGTAACGGGCATGCGCCCTATGACCTGCGCAGATGAGCAGTGGGTACCTCCATGCCGTCAAGCCGTCATGTCGGTAACGGGCATGCGCCCTATAAAAACTAAAGAAAATATTTGCTTACATGCAAGCATGACGCAACTACTTTCTTTAGTTTTTGCACTGCTCATTATACTATAAATTGCTTTATAAATCAATTTTTGTTAAAATGGTTAAGAAATCATTAATATTTCGCTGATGATAGAGGTTTGAATTGTTTATGATGTAAAGAAAGGAATTATTTACCATGAAAAAATATGAAGAGGAACATTACCAATATGAGAATATAAAAGAGCAGATTTATCCATGGATCAAGGATGAGCTTATGGATAGTCATGCTTTAAATGGAAAGAGATTGTCGGATAGTACAGTGGCAGTTTCCTTTATAGGTGATTTGAAAATTCTTTTTGCCGTGAAACGTGGAGAAGATAGTTACGAGATCCTTCAGGATAATATGGTTGCTCCGGATGTAGATATTGAACAGATGTATCATACGGCGTGTGAGAATCTGGTGAGGGATGTTGAATTTGTAATTGGAAATACATGGTATGGTGCATATGGAATTATTGCAGATGGAATTCATGAGGCGAGTTCACTTTGTTTTAAACATATCTGGGATGTGTGTGTAGATAAGTTAAAAGATGATCTTGTGATTATGGTTCCGGCAAAAGATACCGTATTATTTGCTCCGGCAGCACAGGAAAAAGTAGTGAAAGAGATGATGGATCATGGGAAAAAGGCTTATGAAGCAGCGAAAGACCGTATCTCAGAGCGTGTATTTGTTTTTTCACAGTCAGGAAAGGAATTATCTTTATATGAATCATAAAATTAAGATGATAGGGTTTGATCTTGATGGAACTCTTTTGACGACAGATAAAAAGATGACATCCTACACAAGAGAAGTGCTAGAAGAGGCCATTCGGAGGAATATTATCGTACTGGCGGTAACTGGGAGACCTTACAGCGGTATTCCGAAAGAACTTCGGGAATTTGATGGGATCCGTTATTTGATCACATCGAATGGGGCGAGAATTGTAAAGGATGGAAAGTTCATTTATGAAAGACTGCTCCCCGTTGAAAAAGCAAGAAAAATCTTGGATATTTTTGAAGAGTATGATACACTACGAGAGATATATTATGATGGGCAGGGTTATGCTCAGGAAAGTTCGCTAAAGCAGATTGAGTATTATATAGAATCTGTTGCAATGGCAGGATATATTACTTCATCCAGACTCCCTGTTCCTGATCTTCGGGAAAAATTTGAACAAGAGAACCGAGATCTTGATAAGATACAGGCAATTTTCAGATATCCGCAGGATAAAACAGAAGCGTGGAACAGAATAAATGCTTTGAAAGGCGTCGAAGTAACTGGCGCGCTGGATAATAATATTGAAGTCAATTCTGAAAATGTACACAAAGGGATTGCCTTGTTATGGCTTGCTAAGAGACTGGGCATTAAAAAAGAAGAAATCATGGCTTTCGGAGACGGGTCAAATGATCTGAAAATGATTTGTGATGCAGGCATTGGTGTTGCAATGGCAAATGGAATTGAATCAGTGAAAGCAGCGGCTGATCTGATTGCAAAATCTAATGATGAAGATGGTGTGGCGCAAATAATTGATCAATTTGTTCTGAATGGAAGTTTTGAGAAATAAACATATGTATAGGAAAGGAAGAAAATTATGCTGGATATAATAAAAGTTATTATACTTGGTATCGTAGAAGGAATTACAGAGTGGCTTCCGGTAAGCAGTACGGGACATTTAATCCTGGTAGGAGATGTTCTTTCACCAGGTATGAGTGATGAATTCATGGAGATGTTTAATGTAGTGATTCAGCTGGGTGCAATTATGGCGGTAGTCGTGTTGTATTTTCATAAATTAAATCCATTTTCGCCTAAAAAGTCAAAAAAACAGAAAATGCTTACATGGCAGATGTGGATTAAAGTGCTTATAAGTTCCATACCGGCAGCAGTAATCGGACTTTTATTTAATGATATCCTGGATGAAATATTTTATAAGCCTCTGCCTGTTGCAATTATGTTGATTGTTTATGGTGTACTCTTTATTGTCATTGAGAACCGCAATGCAGGAAGAAAGCCTTCCGTCAGAAAAATTTCCGAACTTTCAGTCAGCATGCTTTTGTGGATTGGATTTTTTCAGATGCTTGCTTTGATTCCCGGAACCTCACGTTCTGGTGCTACGATTGTAGGAGCATTACTTATTGGTGTATCAAGAGAAGTTGCAGCAGAATTTACTTTTTTCCTTGCGATTCCGGTTATGTTTGGTGCAAGCTTTTTGAAACTGGTTAAATTCGGATTCCATTTTACAGGTACTGAATTGGGACTTTTGCTTCTCGGATGTGCGGTGTCGTTTGTTGTATCTGTATTTGCAATTAAATTCCTGATGGGTTATATTAAGAAACATGATTTTAAAGTGTTTGGTTATTATCGTATTATATTAGGAGCGATAATTGTTCTGGTGACAGTAGTGCAGATGTTTATGAAATAATATGCATAATTATAAGTGGCTTTTTCTGCAAAATATGTAGAAAAAGCCACTTGCATTTTATAAAAAATATGATAGAATATAAAACATGAATGCATTTTTATGCATTCATGTGAATACATTTTCTGTGAAAAACGGATGTATGAGAAGAAAAAGATGTATTTTTATAAAATGGAGGAAAATAATATGAAAATGAAAAAATTAATTAGCATGGTATTGATCGCAGCATGTGTATGTTCTATGGCAGCATGTGGAAGCAAGGAAGAAGAAAAGACAGACGAGAAAGAGACTCTTGTAATGGCAACGAATGCAGAGTTCCCACCATATGAATATTATGAGGGTGAGGATGTAGTAGGAATTGACGCGGAGATGGCAGCTGCAGTTGCAGAAGAACTTGGAATGGAGCTTAAGATTGAAGATATGGCATTTGATTCTATCATTCCTGCAGTTGAGAGCGGAAAAGCAGATATGGGTGTTGCAGGTATGACTGTAACAGAAGACCGTCTTAAAAATGTTAATTTCTCCGATACTTATGCAGAGGCTACACAGGTTGTTATTGTAAAGGAAGACAGTGATATTGCAGGACCGGATGATCTTACCGGAAAAAAAGTAGGTGTTCAGCTTGGAACAACAGGTGATATTTATGCAAGTGATATTGAGGATGCAACTGTTGAACAGTACAACAAAGGTTTTGAGGCAGTTCAGGCATTATCTCAGGGTAAGATTGATGCAGTAGTGATTGACGGACAGCCGGCACAGGAATTTGTAAAAGAGGTTGAAGGGCTTAAGATTCTTGATGAAGCATTTACAGAAGAAGAGTATGCAATCGCAATCGCTAAAGATAATGAAGAATTACTTGAAGAAGTAAATGAAGCACTTGCAAGCTTAAAAGAATCCGGAAAACTGGATGAGATCGTTGGAAAATATATTAAATCAGATGCTGAATAATAGCAGATAGGAATTGAGATATGTTGCAGGAATGGCAGGAAAAATTTATAAACAATTTTATTACGGATAACAGATGGAAATATATCGCAGATGGTTTGTGCGTTACTTTAGAGGTGACATTTTTTGCGGTTCTTATAGGTATCGTTCTTGGATTTCTTGTAGCAATGGTGCGTGCTACCTATGATAAGACAGGAAAGCTTAGAATATTAAATGCGGTATGCAAAGTATATCTGACTGTAATTCGTGGAACGCCGGTAGTTGTACAGCTTTTGATCATCTATTTTGTGATTTTCGGAAGTGTGGATATCAGTAAAGTGCTGGTGGCAGTTATGGCATTCGGACTGAATTCCGGAGCATATGTTGCGGAGATCTTTCGATCAGGTATTATGTCTATCGACAATGGGCAGTTTGAAGCAGGGCGAAGTCTTGGATTCAACTATGCGCAGACAATGAGATATATTATTATGCCGCAGGCGTTTAAAAATGTACTTCCTGCACTTGGCAATGAGTTTATCGTACTTTTGAAGGAGACATCAGTATCCGGTTATATCGCTCTTCAGGATTTGACAAAAGGTGGAGATATTATCCGTAGCCGTACATATGATGCGTTTATGCCTTTGATTGCGGTTGCCTTGATCTATCTTGTAATGGTAATGATATTTTCAAAGCTTGTAAATATGCTGGAGAGGAGGTTGAGAAGCAGTGACCATTAATTGTGGAGAGACTTTAATAAAAGTAGAAGGATTACATAAGATTTTCGGAGATCTGCATGCGCTCAACGGAGTCTCCGAGGAAATAAAAAAAGGGGAAGTTGTCGTTATCGTAGGACCTTCCGGTTCCGGTAAATCAACATTTTTACGGTCTTTGAATCTTCTTGAGGTTCCATCAAGAGGGCATGTATATTTTGAGGGTGTTGATATTACAGATAAAAATGTGGATATTAATAAGCATCGCCAGAAGATGGGAATGGTATTCCAGCATTTCAACCTGTTCCCTCATAAGACGATTTTGGAAAATATTACACTTGCGCCAGTTAAACTTCTCGGGAAGAAACCGGAGGAAGCAAAAGAACGCGCAATGGAACTTTTGGAGCTTGTTGGACTTCAGGAGAAAGCGAATGCTTATCCGTCTCAGCTTTCAGGTGGACAGAAACAGCGTATTGCTATCGTTCGTTCACTTGCAATGGATCCGGATGTTATGCTTTTTGATGAGCCGACATCCGCATTGGACCCGGAAATGGTTGGAGAGGTTCTTGAACTCATGAAGAAGCTGGCATTAGATGGTATGACCATGGTAGTTGTCACTCATGAAATGGGATTTGCAAAAGAAGTGGCATCCAGAGTTATTTTTATGGATGAAGGGCAGATTAAAGAGCAGGGAACACCTGAAGAATTTTTTAATCATCCGAAAGAACCGAGATTACAGGAATTCTTATCGAAAATATTATAACTTTTATATGGGATTTCAAAATGACAGAGCTTTTTGCTCTGTCATTTTTGTACCGAAAACAGACATTACGAAATGTAATGTCAGGATAAAAAAGCTTCATTTCACAAATTAGAAAATGAGCGATATACTGACATTAATAAAAGAAAATAACATAGAATATAAAGGAGTCTGGGAGGTGCAGATATGATTGGATGGGGAATCATAGCAGTCGTGGTTGTTTATGGAATGATTAATCTTTATAACAGCGAGAAACATGCCAATTAATAAAAAAGAAAAGGTGACAACCGCAGATTAAAAACTGCGGTTGTAATTTTGTGCCATAGGCTTTGAGAATATAGTAATTGCAAAAGAAATTATTTGAGTTTACAATAAATATATATAATTAAAAAGTATTTATTAATAACAATCTAAGACAAAGAGAGGAAATACGAAATGAAATCTTTAACTGTGGGGAAGAATAGAGAATTTGTTATACAAACGATATACTCTGTTGCCGGAAATCTGATATATTGTCTAGGGTTTAATCTCCTTATTGTGCCGATGAAGCTTTATAGTGCAGGATTTATGGGAATCTCACAGCTTGCGGATCTGTTTTTCAGGCAAGGACTTCACCTTCCCATACCAGTAGAGATTAATCTTACCGGTATTATCTATTTCTTGATTAATGTACCTTTAATGTACATGGGATATAAAATTCTTGGAAAAGAATTTGCAGTAAAAACACTGGCTATGACAGGACTTATGAGTGCTCTTCTTGTAGTGATTCCGGTCCCGAAGGTGCCAATCGTGGAAGATTACCTGACGGCTTGTATTATTGGAGGAATCGTGTGTGGTGTGGGAGATGGACTTATTCTTAGAGGAAGATCCTCTGCCGGAGGTCAGGATATCATTGGACTGTGCTGTGCAAAAAGATATCCGAATTTCAGTGTGGGAAAAGTAGCAATTATAATAAACATTTTCGTATATGGAGTGTGTTTATTCCTGTTTAACATAGAGATCGTTATTTATTCTCTGATATTTGCAACGGTATTATCACTTGCCGTTGACAAAGTTCATATCCAGAATATCAATACAAGTGTAATGATCTTTACAAAAAAACTGGGAATTTCCAAAGCAATCATGGAACAGATGGGGAGAGGCGTAACAAATTGGGATGGAGAAGGTGCATATACAAACGAAACATCATATATTCTGTATGTTATGATTTCTAAATATGAAGTGGCACAGATTAAGAAAATTGTGCATAGCATCGATCCGAAAGCATTTATGATTTTCACAGAAGGATGTTCCGTAGAGGGGAACTTTGAGAAGAGATTGTAAGAAGATTTTTATATAGTAACAAATATTCAGGTGTAAAGTTTTTGGTGAATTTTGAAAACTTTGCACCTTTTTACTTAAAAATATCTTAACGAAAGATATGATTTTCGGATATATGGGTAAAGCGAGGTGAGAAAATGCTGAATATGGATTCCATATACAAAGAATATGCACAGATTGTATACAAATTTTTGATGTCATTGTGCTATGAAGAGGACACTGCTGAGGAACTGACACAGGAGACGTTCTATCAGGCAGTGCGATGTTCGAACAAATATGATGGGACATGCAAGGTGTCTACATGGCTATGTCAGATTGCCAAGCACCTGTGGTATCGGGAACTGGAACATAGAAAGAAAAAGAAGACAGAAACACTTACAGAAGAGATCGTAAGTATCAGTAAATCTCCGGATGAGGAAATATGTATCCGAGAAGAAAAGATGGAATTATTCCGGAAGGTGCACATTCTGGATGAGACTGCGAAAGAAGTCGTTCTGCTTCGAATTACAGGTGCATTTTCTTTCAGGGAGATAGGGGAGCTGTTCGGAAAAAATGAAAACTGGGCAAGAGTTACCTATTACCGTGCAAAACAAAAAATCGTGAAAGGAGAAAAACAAGATGAAATGTGAGATTATCAGAGATTTACTCCCAAGCTATATTGATGAATTGACAAGTGAGGAAAGTAATCAGTTAGTAGAGGAACATTTAAGAGAGTGTGAAAAATGCCGTAAATATTTTGCGTCAATGAAGGAAGACATTCATTCAGAACGACCTACGGAAGAAGAAAGAGAAAAAAGAAAGGAAGAAATTCAACCGTTAAAGAAAGTACGAAAAGTGAATTTTCATCGGGTAATGAGAGCAATCTTTTTGACTGCTGTGATATGTGCAATTTTATTCGGAACATATGAAATGTATTATGAAAACGGAAAGACCGCACATTATAAAGATGTAAAAATCACTTATGAAAAGGTGAATAATGTAGTAACTATAGGATTCCTTCCACAAAACGACAAAATATATATTGATGTTTTAGTTGATATGGATGGTGAAGAGGAGGAAGGACTTGAAGTAATGAAATACTATGTCAGTCCGTTTAGAAGACCTATTCGTGTGGGAGGATATTATGGGATTACGTTTGTAGATGAAGATACGATTTTGAATCCAAATGGTGAGGGAATTGTAGATTTGACCGGAGAAGAAACCATCACAATTAATTTTGCAGATCAGACAAAAGAAGTGAAAATCATAGATCTCTATACAGAAAAAGGAATTGAAGATCTAAAATAAGCATACCGTTTTTCATATTGAGGACGTAGATTTTTACAAAAAGGCTACGTCCTCAATTTACGTATTTTTAACATTCTTCTGATTTCAGATTTTACATTCACCTTTTATGATAATACTTGTGAAGAAGATAAAGAATAAATCAAAACTTTATGGAAAAAAGGAGAATGTAAAATGAAATTGAAAAAGTTTATGGCAATTTTGGCTACAGTAGCTATGGTAGGAAGTCTTGCAGTTGGCTGCGGAAGTTCTCAGGCAGAGGAAAGCACAGAAGGTGATGAACAGAATACTGAGGCAAGTGGTGAGTGGGATTCTTCTATGGATATCACGATTGTATCAAGAGAAGATGGTTCCGGTACAAGAGGAGCATTTATTGAATTGTTCGGAATTGAGGAAAAAGATGCAAATGGCGAGAAGATTGATAATACAACTGAGGAAGCTCAGATTACAAACAGCACATCAGTTATGATGACAACAGTTGCAGGTGATGAGTATGCAATCGGCTATATTTCACTTGGTTCTCTTGATGACAGTGTTAAGGCTGTAAAAATTGATGGTGCAGAAGCTTCAGCAGAAAATGTTAAGAATGGTACATATAAAGTGTCCAGACCATTTAATATTGCAACAAAAAATGATATGGATAATGAAGTAGCAACAGATTTCATTAATTTCATTATGAGTTCTGAGGGTCAGGCAATCGTAGAAGAGAATGGTTATATTCCGTTAGACGATGCACCTGCATTTGAAGGCACAAATCCGGAAGGTAAAGCAGTTGTTGGTGGTTCCTCTTCTGTATCACCGGTAATGGAAAAATTAATTGAAGGCTACAAAGCAGTAAACGATAAAGCTGAGATTGAGCTTCAGACAACAGACTCTACCACAGGTATGACATCTACTATCGACGGAAGCTACGACATCGGTATGGCATCCCGTGAACTGAAAGAAGAGGAAGCGGCTGAGCTTACAGGACAGGTAATCGCAACAGATGGTATCGCAGTTGTTGTTAATAATAACAGTACAGTAGATGAGCTTACAAGTGATCAGGTTAAAGCGATTTATACAGGCGAAGCTCTTACATGGGATGAGGTATTAAAATAATATGAAAAGTAAAGCATGGACTGAAAAGGTCATGCAGGGAGTGTTCTTCATTGCCGCCTGCGCTTCGGTGTTGGCGGTAGCTCTCATTTGTATCTTTCTTTTTGCAAATGGTATCCCTGCAATGAAGGAAATAGGATTTGGGAAATTTTTGACTGGAGAAATGTGGAAACCAAAGAACGAAATATTTGGAATTCTTCCTATGATTGTAGGAAGTCTGTATGTGACAGCAGGTGCAATTATTTTTGGAGTTCCGATTGGAATTCTGACAGCTGTGTTCATGGCATTCTATTGCCCCAAAAAGATTTATAAACCACTGAAAACTGCGACTGAACTTCTTGCGGGAATTCCTTCGGTTGTTTATGGATTCTTCGGTCTGGTGGTGCTTGTACCGGCAGTCCGGGAAATGTCAAGAACGCTCAGGGAGATGGGAGTGATTAAACAGGGAGGTAATGGAAGTAGTATACTTACGGCATCAATTCTTCTCGGTATGATGATTCTTCCCACAATTATTGGTCTTACAGAGTCGTCACTCAGAGCGGTTCCGGAGCAATATTATGAAGGTGCGGTAGCACTTGGAGCGACTCACGAAAGAGCAATTTTCCGTGTAATCATTCCTGCGGCAAAATCCGGTGTGATTGCAGCAATCGTGCTTGGAGTAGGGCGCGCGATCGGTGAGACAATGGCTGTCATCATGGTTGCGGGTAATCAGGCAAGAATGCCATCAGGTATTTTTAAGGGGATTCGTACACTGACTGCCAATATAGTAATTGAGATGGGATATGCAGCGGGACTTCACAGAGAAGCGCTGATTGCAACAGGTGTAGTACTGTTTGTGTTCATTCTCATTATTAATTTTAGTGTAGCACTTCTGAACAGGAGGAATGACCATGAGTAGCAATAAAATGACATTAGGACAAAAATTAAAAACCTATAGAAGAACTCCGGGGTCTTTTCTTGTAATGCTGTTGGTAATGCTGTCTGCAATTTTGACATTTACAGTACTTATCTTCTTGATTGCATATATTTTAATTCATGGAGTACCTTATTTGAAACCATCACTCTTTTCTCTGACATATAACTCGGAAAATGCATCATTGATGCCGGCGCTTTTCAATACGATAATCATGACATTTTTGTCACTTTTGATTGCAGTTCCGTTTGGAATCTTCTCTGCGATATTCCTGGTGGAATATGCAAAACGGGGAAATAAATTTGTTGAGATCATCCGGTTGACGACAGAGACACTTCAGGGAATTCCGTCTATAGTATATGGCTTGTTTGGAATGTTATTTTTTGTAACAACATGTGGCTGGGGATTTTCAATACTGGCCGGTGCTTTTACCCTGTCAATCATGGTTCTGCCTCTTATTATGAGAAGTACGGAAGAAGCACTTAAAGCAGTTCCGGATTCTTACAGAGAAGGAAGTTTTGGTCTGGGTGCCGGAAAACTCCGTACAGTATTTCGAATTGTTCTGCCCTCAGCGGTTCCCGGAATTCTGGCGGGTGTTATTCTTGCAATCGGACGAATTGTAGGAGAGACAGCAGCTTTGATCTACACAGCAGGAACGGTAGCTGATTTCCCGAAAAATGTTATGAGTTCCGGACGGACACTTGCAGTTCATATGTATAATCTTGCCAGTGAAGGCCTGTATATGGATCAGGCATATGCGACGGCAGTTATTCTGCTGGTACTTGTAGTAGGAATTAACACACTTTCGGGTGTTGTGGCAAAACGATTGACGAAAGCCTAGCAAAAACAGATAAAACAGATAAGAGGACAGATTATGAGTAAAATAAGTATAAAAAATATGGATTTATATTACAGCGATTTTCACGCACTGAAAAATGTAAATCTGGAAATTGAACCGAATAAGATCACAGCATTTATCGGACCTTCCGGGTGTGGAAAATCAACATTGTTAAAGTCGATTAACCGTATGAATGATCTTGTAGAAGGGTGCCGTATCGAAGGAGATATTTTGCTGGATGGTCAGGATATCTTTAAAGAGATTGATGTAAATCTTCTGAGAAAAAGAGTGGGGATGGTGTTCCAGAAACCGAACCCGTTTCCAATGAGCATTTATGATAACATTGCATACGGACCAAGAACGCATGGGATCCATTCCAAAGCAAAACTGGATGATATCGTGGAAAAATCACTTCGGGATGCGGCCATTTGGGATGAGTGTAAAGACAGGTTAAAAAAGAGCGCTCTTGGGATGTCTGGAGGACAACAGCAGAGACTGTGTATCGCAAGAGCCCTGGCGGTACAGCCGGAGGTACTGCTCATGGATGAACCTACTTCTGCGCTGGATCCTATTTCTACTTCAAAAATTGAAGACCTTGCGATGGAGCTTAAAAAAGATTATACTATTGTCATGGTCACACATAACATGCAACAGGCAGTACGTGTATCTGACAATACAGCCTTTTTCCTGCTGGGTGAGGTCATTGAATATAACGATACAGAAAAATTATTCTCGATACCGGCAGATAAAAGAACAGAAGATTATATTACAGGGAGGTTTGGTTAAGATATGCGTAATAAGTTTGATATGCAGCTTGAGCTGTTAAATGATCAATTGATACATATGGGAGAGTTGTGTGAAGTTGCCATTAATAAAGCAACATCTGCTCTTTCTCTGGGAAGTATAGATCAGGCCAGAGAAGTGATCAGGGCAGATGAAGAGATTGACCAGATGGAAAAAGATATTGAGCGTCTCTGTTTAAAGCTTCTTCTTCAGCAGCAGCCTGTTGCGAGAGATCTCAGACAGATTTCTGCTGCGCTCAAGATGATCACTGACATGGAACGAATCGGAGATCAGGCATCAGACATTGCTGAGATTATTATTTCTGAGAAAAAGTCGGAGTCAACGGATATACCGAAAATTGTGCAGATGTCAGAAGCAGTTGCAAAGATGGTAAGAGACAGTGTGACGGCTTACGTAAAAAAAGATCTGGAGCTATCCAGAGAGGTTATGGAAGCAGATGATGCAGTGGATTATCTGTTTGAGGCAAATAAATATGATCTGATTGAATATATTTCAAGGCATCAGGATCAGGGAAAAGAAGCGATTGATCTGATCATGGTGGCAAAATATCTGGAGAGAATTGGAGACCATGCAACGAATATTGCAGAATGGGTTGAATTTTCTATTACCGGAATTCACAAAGAAAGTCAGGTCTAGGCTTCCTATAAGATACCGGAGGAATGATATGATTTATTGTGTGGAAGATGACAGTAATATAAGAGAATTGGTTGTATATACCCTTGAGACGACAGGGTTTGATGCGTGCGGCTTTGAAGAGGAAAAACAGTTTTTTAAAGCTCTGGAAGAAGAACTTCCAGAGCTGATTTTGATGGATATTATGCTTCCGGGGGAAGACGGAATCACATTACTGAAGAAGCTGAAAATGTCTCAGAGAACAAAAGATATTCCGGTTATTATGGTGACAGCAAAAGGTGCGGAGTATGATAAAGTAAAAGGTCTCGATCTTGGAGCAGACGATT
Source organism: Lachnospiraceae bacterium (assembly GCA_051879455.1). Taxonomy (GTDB): domain Bacteria; phylum Bacillota; class Clostridia; order Lachnospirales; family Lachnospiraceae; genus MD308. The sequence goes on along the minus strand of JBJEMB010000142.1, from coordinate 35,593 downwards.
ATGTTACAAAACCGTTTGGCATGATGGAATTAATCTCCCGGATTAAAGCAGTTCTCAGAAGAACCGGAAAGAGTGAACAAAAAGACAGCGACATACTTTCTGTTGCCGGAATTGAGATAGATGTGAAAAAACATGAAGTAAAAGCAGATGGAAACGTTGTAAATCTGACATTGAAAGAATATGAACTTCTAAAACGTCTTATGAGCAATCCCAATATAGTCATGACAAGGGATTCACTTTTGGCAGATATATGGGGTTATGATTTTGACGGTGAGACAAGGACAGTAGATGTCCATGTGAGAACATTGCGTCAGAAGTTAGGAAGTTTAGGAGAGAAAATTGAGACCGTCCGCGGAGTTGGATATCGAATGAGCGAATAGACCGTCAGGATATCTTCGAGTGGGAGAATATGTGGAAGAGGAATTGTCATGAGGCTGAAAAATGAAATACAAAGAAGCATGATGTTCATAATGATTGCAACGCTTATTACCGTCTATGCGACGACAACATTCCTGATTTATCGTCAGACAACCAAAGTTGTAGAGGATGAACTTGGCCAGGAAGCAGAGTATATGAAGACTGCGATTGAACTATCCGGAGGTATTTATCTGGAAAAAATGGATGAAGTTCAGGAAAATACACGAGTTACACTTGTATCGAAGGACGGAGATGTTCTTTATGATTCCAGGCAGGATGACGTGACATTTGAAAATCATAAAAACAGACCGGAAATCAGACAGGCAATAGAAAGTGGAAAAGGTAAGGATATCAGAAAATCAGATAGTTTGAATCAGGAGATGATTTACTATGCTGTTCGTCTTTCTGATTGTACGATACTTCGAGTGGCAAAATCTGTGAACAGCATCTGGTATATTGCTATGGGGATTTTTCCGGCTATGGGAATCATCGCAATTGTGATGTTTTTTGTGGCATATCTATTGTGTAAAATGCAGGTGGAAAAGCTGATCCATCCTATTAACACACTGGATTTGGAAAATCCATTGCAAAATCAGATCTATTCAGAACTGACGCCTCTTCTTACAAGAATTGATGAGCAGAACCGCCAGAAAGATGCAATTGCTGATATGAGGAAAGAATTTTCGGCGAATGTTTCGCATGAGCTGAAAACTCCGCTTACTTCGATTTCGGGTTATGCCGAGATTATGAAAAGTGGATTGGTTAAGCCAGAGGATATGCCTGCATTTTCCGAGAGAATCTATAATGAAGCGAGCAGGCTTATTACATTAGTGGAAGATATTATTAAATTATCAAGACTGGACGAAGGTGCGGTAGAGCTTGAAAAAGAAGAAGTGGATCTTTACTATCTGACGCGAGAGATTGTAAGCCGTCTTGCGCTTCCTGCGAAGAGTAGGAATGTGCAGATTGAACTTACCGGAGAAAGTGTGATGTACAAGGGAATCCGGCAGATTCTTGATGAGATGGTCTATAATATATGTGAGAATGCGGTGAAGTACAACAGAGAAGGCGGCAAAGTTGTAATCTGGGTCGGTGGAACGCTTAAAGGTCCGAAGATTATTGTAAAAGATACAGGAATTGGCATTCCAAAAGAGGATAAGGAGCGCATCTTTGAAAGATTTTACCGTGTGGATAAGAGTCACTCTAAGGAAACGGGAGGGACAGGACTGGGATTATCTATTGTTAAACATGGTGCATTGCTCCACAATATTGACGTCCACGTAGAAAGTGAACTTGGAAAAGGAACAAAGATGGAATTGATCTTTTAGAATTTGTTTTTGCAGGAAGAAAATTGTTTCTTAATCTGTACAATTTAGATAGAATTGGCTATAATAATCTGAGGATTAATTTTACATACAAGGGGGTTTCATTTATGGAAATCAGAGAAGGCTATATGCCATTTTTGGAGTACAAAACATATTATCGTATTGTAGGAAAAAATACTGGTAATAAAAAGCCATTGGTTCTGCTTCATGGAGGACCGGGTTCTACACACAACTATTTTGAAGTTCTGGACAGACTTGCAGAAGAAGACGGACGTGAGATTGTGATGTATGACCAGATTGGATGTGGGGAGTCTTATGTTGAGAATCGCCCTGACCTTTGGAATGCAAAAACATGGATCGACGAACTTGTTGCACTCAGAAAACATCTCGGACTTGATGAGATGCACCTTCTCGGACAGTCATGGGGCGGAATGCTCCTTTTGGATTATGTATGCAATTACAAACCGGAGGGACTTAAAAGTCTGATTCTTTCCAGTACACTGCCGGCTTCCTGGATGTGGGGAATTGAACAGCATCGTATGATCAAAGAGCTGCCACAGGAAATGCAGGATGCAATTGAGAAGGCAACTTCCACAGGTGATTACAGTGATCCGGCTTATCAGGCAGCAGAGACAGAGTATATGCTTCGTCATGCAGCAGGAGCAGTTACAGAGGATTCACCAGAGTGCTTAAGACGACCGGTGAAAAAAGGTGGAGAAGCATATGTAGTAGGTTGGGGACCAAACGAATATACTCCACAGGGAACTTTGAAAGATTATGATGTAACAGAACAGCTCAAGGACATCAAAGAACCAACACTTGTAATTAACGGCGGTAACGATCTGTGTACACCATATATTGCAAAATACATGTACGACAGAATCCCGAATTCTGAGTGGGAACTGTTCCGTACCTGCCGTCATATGTGCTTCGTAGAAGACAATGACAGATATGTAGAATTGATGAAAGAATGGCTGAATAAAAACGACTAATATGATAGGATGGCGGGAAATTTACAAATACCCGCCATCTATTCCAATTACCTGCCCTGTCATATATGATGGGGCATTTGCTATATCCCAGATTAATTTTGCAACTTCGTTGGGCGCTCCAAACCGCCCCATCGGAATCTCATATTCTAATTCTTTTCTTTCTTCTTCATCAAGTTGTCCGTTCATGACAGTGTCGATGACTCCGCAGGCGATAGCGTTTACCTGAATATTGCTTGGTGCAAGTTCTTTTGCAAGGGCACGTGTCAGTCCGTTTACGCCGGATTTGGAAGCGGAGTAGGCAACTTCGCAGGAAGCGCCGGATATGCCCCACATAGAGGAAACATTGATGATTCGTCCCTGTTTTTCTGATACCATAGATGGAATGGCTTCTCGGCAACAGTAGAAGACCGAGGAGAGGTTGGTGCTGATGATACGGTTCCACTCTTCGTCACTCATATCGCTTAACAACCCGATATGTGCCACACCGGCATTGTTCAAAAGTACATCCAGGTGATGACATGTCTGGTAGATTTCTCTAAAGATCCTTCTTACCTCTTCTGGCTTACCTACGTCTCCGGGAACGAGTGAGCAGGATCCAACACCGGATCCACGCATAGAATCAATCTCATTTTTCACTTCTTCAAGCTCTGTAATTGATTTCCCACAGTTTAAAAAGACGTGCCAGCCTTTTTGGACAAAGAGAAGCGCTGTACTTCTTCCGATTCCTCTTGATGCACCTGTGATAAGAACATGTTTTTTCATAAGAAATACCTGCCTTGTATTTATAACTTTACATTATTATATAGTACATGAATTGCAGAAACAATATATATTTCGATTGACGTAATTTTTAGCTTGGATTATAATTAGACAGATGTTATGTAACGAATGTTAAATATAAAAAAGAAGGAAGGGTGACGTATGCCTCCAAGACCAAAGTACACAAAAGAAGAAATTGTGCTGGCGGCGATTGAGATCGTAAAAGAATCGGGAATAGATGCGGTTGTTGCAAGAGAAGTGGCAAAAGAGCTTGGCACTACAACCGGACCGATTTTTACATATTTTGATACAATGGATGAATTAAAAGAAGCAGTGTATCTGTATGCAAAGGATCAGTATATCAAGAATTTGAAGACATCTTTAGAATATACTCCTGCTTTTAAGGAGTTTGGACTTCGGTGGATCCGATATGCAAAGACAGATCCCAATCTCTATATGCTTCTCTTTATGATGAAAGGAATTCGAAAAGATGGTCAGGACTTTATAAATTTTGATTTTTTGGAAGTGCTCACTCCAATGGTTGGTGAAGTGATGCAGGAATTTTCTGTTTCACAGGAAGATGCTAAGAGGTTGATTTGCCGTATGCTGATTTTTGCGCAGGGAATTGCCTCTATGCTGATTAATGAAATCGCAGATTTTACAGAAGAGGAATTAAGCTGTATGCTCAGTGAGATGTGTGTGTCTTTTGCGGCCGGCTGTAAGATTCAGGATGGAACCATTGATTTTCAGCATACTAAAGGAATGTATGACAGACTGGGAGCACTTCCCGAGATCAAGTGTAAGGCAAAGAAGCAAGAAAAAAAATAGAACAGTAGTTTAGCAGTAAACGGAAAGGTGAAAAATATGATTTCAAAATTCAGTGTTAAGAAGCCCTATACTGTTGTGGTAGGAATCGTGCTGGTGATCATTTTAGGTGTTGTATCATTTTCAAAGATGACGGTTGACCTGTTGCCTAGTATGAATCTTCCATACGCAGTTGTTATGACTTCTTATCCGGGAGCAAGTCCGGAAGAGGTTGAAGAGATTGTGACAAAGCCGGTGGAGCAGACAGTGGCCACGGTCAGCAATATTAAAAACTATATGTCCATGTCAAGTGAGAATGTTTCTACCGTCATGATGGAATTTGAACAGACGGCAAATATGGATTCTGTGACCATTGAACTTAGGGAAAGCCTGGATCAGATCTCCGGCTTTTGGCCGGAGGAAGTGGCTAATCCCATGATTGTAAAGCTGAATCCGGATATGATGCCGGTACTTGTTACGGCGGTCAGCGCCGAAGGAAATTCAGCCTCTGAAGCAAGTGAAGTGATTGAAGACGAAGTAATTCCGGAAGTGGAAAGTGTAGAAGGAGTTGCATCTGTGATCGCAACCGGAAGCATTGAAGAAACTGTGGAGATTACACTAAACGAAGATAAAGTTGATAAAGTCAGTGATGATATCAAAGAAGAGATGCAAAAGCAGCTGGACGATGCTAAAAGTGCTCTCAGTAAGGCAAAAGTGCAGGTGAAAAAAGGAGAGTCTGCACTGGAGTCCGGAAAGAAAAAAGCAGCTTCCGGTATGAAGAAAGCGGAAGAACAGGTGTCGGTAAAAAGCGAAGAATTAAAGCAGGCACAGCTTGAGCTTGCTCAGAAACAGGCGGAGCTGAATGTATCAGAGACCCAGCTGAATCAGAGTCTTGCTACGCTGACGCAGTCAAAACAGGTGGCACAGGCACAGCTTGCGCAATTAGAACAGGCAAAAGAGAGCTATGACAAATTAAAAGAAACTTATAATGCACTACCAGATGATGATCCGCAGAAAGAGGTACTTGAAGCACAACTTTCACAGATGCAGGAAGCATTAAAAGAGTACGACTCTTCGAAAAAGACATTGTCTGCTACCATCAGTCAGTTAGAAACGCAGGAAAAAGAACTGAATGCCGCACAGGCAAAACTGGCACAAGGGAAACAACAGTTAGAGACTGTGAAACAGCAGGTGAATACAGGAGCGATGTCTCTTGCAAAAGCGAGAGGACAGCTTGCTTCCGCACAGCTTCAGGCAGCAGTTGGTATCGGAGAAGGTGCCGCTAAGCTTGCGGCAGGGCAGTCTGCTATACAGATGCAGGAAGCTCAGATGGATGCAGCATCTGAAGAGGCAGAGAAAAAGACAGATACAGACAGTTTATTATCTGTAGATACAGTAAAGACCATTCTGGGGGCACAAAACTTCAGTATGCCGGCAGGGTATGTGGAAGAAGGAGGAATTCAATATCTCGTACGTGTTGGCGAAAAATTTAAGAGCTTAGAGGAATTAAAGAATTTTGTACTGCTTGATGTGGAAGGGATTGACCCGGTACAGTTAAGTGATGTTGCATCTGTAGAACTTGTGAATAACGAAGATGAGACTTATGCAAAGATTAACGGAGAACCGGCAGTGATGCTCACAGTGCAAAAGCAGACCGGATATTCTACCGGAGATGTCAGTGATAAGGTTCTGGAAAAATTGCACAATATTGAGCAAGAGAACAAAGAGATTCATGCAGTGACTCTGATGGATCAGGGTGTCTACATAGACATGATCGTAAATTCCGTGCTGAAAAACCTTATGTACGGAGCGGTTCTTGCTATATTGATACTGCTGTTGTTCCTGAAGAGTGTACGATCTACGCTGGTTATTGCATGTTCTATTCCGATCAGTATCCTGACAGCTCTTGTTGCGATGTACTTTTCCGGAATTACGTTAAATATTATCTCGCTGTCCGGACTTGCACTGGGAGTGGGTATGCTGGTAGATAACTCGATTGTTGTGATTGAGAATATTTACCGTATGAGAAATGAGGAAGGTGCTTCGGCGAAAAAAGCTGCTATCGAAGGAGCGCGTCAGGTAAGTGGCGCAATCTTTGCGTCCACGCTTACGACAATCTGCGTATTTTTACCGATTGTATTTACAGAGGGTATCTCAAGGCAGCTGTTTGTAGATATGGGATTGACGATTGCATTTTCACTGCTTGCAAGTCTCCTTGTTGCGCTTACTGTTGTCCCGATGATGTCAGCGGGTATTCTAAAAAAGACGGAACAGAAAGAAAGTAAACTTTTTGTGAAAATCAAAGAAGTTTATGGAAAAGTTCTTGCAAAAGCGTTAAAATTAAAAGTAGTAGTTCTTTTGGCTGCGCTTGTGTTGTTTGTAGGAAGCATTGCGCTTGCGGTGTCAAACGGGACAGAATTTATGCCGGAGATGGAAAGCACACAGATCAGCATGACACTGGAGACTGAGAAAGGTACCAGTCTTGAGGATACGGCGAAAGAAGCAGACAAGGTGATGGAAAAACTTAAGACCCTTGATGACATTGAAAATGTAGGTGCGCTCGTCTCAACCTCAGATATGATGGGAACGCAGGTGGAAGAAAATGTAATTGGATTTTATGCCATTACAAAAGAGAATCCGTCTCTTTCAAATAAAGAACTGAAAAAGGCAATTGAGAAGCTTACGAAGGATATTGATGGTGAGCTTACGGTTAATATGTCTAACATGGATATGAGTGCACTTGGAAGTTCCGGAATACAGGTGGAGATTCGCGGAAAAGATCTGGATAAGCTACAGTCTATTGCAAAAGATATCAAGAAGATTGTGGAAGATACGAAGGGAACACAGAATGTTTCTGACGGAACAGAAGACAATAATGAAGAGCTTCGTGTTGTGGTAGACAAAGATAAAGCAGCCAGTGAAGGGCTTACAGTTGCTCAGGTTTATCAGGAACTTTACGGAAAGCTTGCAACTCCGAAGTCAGCCATGACGCTGGGAACAGATACAAAAGATTATGATGTCTATGTCCTTGATGACGAGAATGAAAGCATAACGAGAGAAGATATCCGTAAGATGAAGATTACTGTCACACAAAAAGACGGAACGACAAAGAAAGTGAAGCTTTCCAAGGTGGCAGATTTTGTGGATGCTTCCGGACTTCAGTCCATCAACAGAAAAGCACAGACGCGATATATGTCAGTGACAGCGGAAGTGGCAGATGGAGACAACATCGGTCTCGTAAGTAATCGTGTGAAAAAAGCTCTGAAGTCTTATGACATGCCGGAAGGTTATGAAGTGAAGATGACGGGAGAAGATGAGACGATCAACGAGGCGATGATTGAATTGTTTAAGATGCTTGCCCTTGCAATTCTATTTATGTACCTGATTATGGTAGCCCAGTTCCAGTCGCTTCGTTCACCATTTATCATCATGTTTACGGTGCCGCTTGCATTTACCGGAGGGCTTTTGGCTCTCTGGATTGCAGATATGGCGGTCAGTGTCATCGCGATGATTGGTTTTGTAATGCTATCCGGTATTATCGTAAATAATGGTATTGTATTCGTAGACTATACGAATCAGCTGATCGAGGAAGGAATGCCTAAGAAGAAAGCACTTATCCAGGCGGGTAAGACAAGGCTCAGACCGATTATCATGACTGCTCTTACAACTATCCTTGGTCTGTGTACAATGGCAATGGGAGTAGGCATGGGCTCTGATATGGTTCAGCCAATGGCTGTTGTGACAATCGGAGGCCTGATTTATGGAACGATTTTGACATTGATTGTCGTTCCTTGTATTTTTGATCTGTTTCATCGAAAAGAAAAAGCGAGATTAAAAGAAGGAATTGATGGAAAAGGTTTATCAGACGATGATATCAAAATTATTGAAAACGTATATGATGAAGAGCTGTAAAAAGAAACTGTGGGTGTTATAAGAGGAGAATGATATGATCAACAAGGCGATCAAATTTGCGACCAAAGCACATGAAGGGCAGTTGAGAAAGGGAACACAGAGACCATATATCGTGCATCCGATTGAAGTGGGGGATATTGTATCTTCCATGACAAAGGATGTGGAGATTATCAGTGCTGCTGTGCTTCACGATACGATTGAAGATTGTGAAGGGGTAACCAGAACTTTACTTGCTCAGGAATTTTCTGAACGCGTAGCCAATATGGTTGCGCAGGAGAGTGAGGACAAATCAAAAACGTGGATGGAGAGAAAAAGAGCCACGATTGAGCATATCAGGACAGCACCGGATGAAGTAAAGATGATCTGTCTGGCAGATAAGCTTTCTAATATGCGGGATATCGACAGAGATTATCCCGTATATGGGGAAGAACTCTGGAACAGATTTCGAATGAAAGATAAAAACACAATTGGATGGTATTATAAAGGAGTCAGAGACTCCCTGACGGACAAGTTTGAGGATACTGAAGCCTACAAAGAATACTGTCGATTAATAGAAAAAAATTTTGGGTAGCGAAAAGATATGATTATTAGTGCCAGCAGACGAACAGATATACCTGCCCTGTACCCGGAATGGTTTATAAATCGTTTGAGAAACGGGAAGGTGCTTATTCCAAATCCATATAATCGAAAAAAAGTAACCCGTATCCGATTAACGCCGGATACGGTGGATTGTATTGTTTTCTGGACTAAGAATCCAGAGCCAATGATTCCGTATCTGAGAGAGATAGAAGATATGGGATACCGATATTGTTTTCAAATGACGGTTACCGATTATGAGGAAGATGTTGAGCCTGGAGTACCTGATCTGGCAGATGCGATGGCTACATTTCTTTTGCTGAGTGAGAAGATTGGAAAAGAAAATATTGACTGGCGCTTTGATCCTGTTTTCCTGAATGATAAATATACCATTGCTTATCATTCGGAAAAGTTTGAGCTCATGTGTGAGTGGCTGCATAATGCAACAGAAAGATGTGTCGTCAGTTTTCTGGATTCCTATAAAGGCTGTCCTTATCCTGAGATGAAGGAAAAAGAAATGCTGGAGGTTGGAAAGCGTTTTTCAGAGATTTCTATGAAATATAATCTTCCCATCTACACATGTGCAGAAAAAATAGATCTCCAAAAATATGGAATTTCACATGGAGCCTGTATTGATAAAGAAAGGATACACAATCTGACGGGATATAAACTGGATCTTAAAAAAGATCTGGGTCAGAGAAAAGAGTGCAGATGTGTGGAGAGTATTGATATAGGTATGTATGATACCTGTACTCATGGTTGCACCTATTGTTACGCTACAAAAAATTTGAGAAATGCAGAAAAGAAAAAAGCACAGCATCATGTAGATGCTCCGATTCTTGTTGGAATTCTTCAGGGAGATGAAACTATCACGGAAAAAGAGCTAAAGACAAGTATAGATAACCAGATTTCTCTATTTGATCTGCCGGAAATGTATAACAGTTTTTAATTTTAAGACTTGTAAGCACGGAAGAAATCCTGTAAACTGTTATAATATATGAAAATTGGAAAGTAAGTGGAGATATGTCGGAAATACGTAAAAGAATAGTCTTTCATGGTCGAGTGCAGGGAGTAGGGTTTCGTTATACAGCGAAATATTTAGCACAGTCTCTTAAACTTACCGGCTGGGTGAAGAATGAATATGACGGGACAGTTGTTATGGAAGTGCAAGGGCGTGAACCGGTAATATTTAAATTAATGGAAGGATTGAATCGAAACATGTTTATTGATATCAGCTGGATTGATTCGCAGAATATTCCGGTAGAAACTGAAAACAATTTTTATGTAAGATAGATTATGGAGAAAAAGGTTATGGAGAGAGAAGGAGAAAAGAGAAGCGTAAAAAGCAGAATTGTGTCTGCTGCGTGGAAATTGTTTTATGAGAAGGGATATAATGGAACGACAGTAGATGATATCATTGAACTGTCTCAAACGTCTAAAGGTTCATTTTATTATTATTTTAATACAAAAGATGAACTTCTTAATACTCTTTCTATGATTCTTGATGAGAATTATGAAGAGTTAGAAAATACAATGGATGAGGATATGGACTGTTTTGACAAGTTGATGTTTCTCAATTATAAAGCCCATACGCTTATGGAAGATCAGATCAGCATCGATATTCTGGCTTCTTTATATTCAACACAGCTAGTTGCCACTGGGCAAAGACATCTTCTGGATCAGAATCGCAGCTACTACAAGCTGATCACAAAAGTTGTAGAAGAAGGACAGAAGAAAGGGCAGCTTCGCGATGATGTTGCAGTTAGTGATATTACAAAATACTATTCTATGTGTGAGAGGGCTCTTGTGTACGACTGGTGTTTGAATCAGGGGAGCTATTCTCTTGGAGAACGCAGTAAGGAATGGATGCCGATTATGATGGAGCATTTTAAAAAATAACAGGATATATGTAAATGAGCATGTTAGACAGAATTGACTAACATGCTCATTATTTTAGAAAATTTATTTATTCAGAATACTCTTTTAATGCACTGTCTTTCCCGATTTCAAAATGATCGGCTTTTAAGATTGCAAAAGAGTTTTTGTAATCGCCGGAACGCATATATTCTACCATTTTTTTCAGATTTTCATTTGTGGCAGGAATGCGCATACCGTTTTTAACAGAAAATTGTCCGATACGAATCAGTTCAGAAAGTGTATTTTCGTAAATTTTATTGATTCGTTCGTTATTGAGAGCACGGATAATCTCCATATGCATGTCTGTATCCGCAATCTCCCAGCGGTAAACATCATTTGCGCATGCACACATACGGACAACCTTTTCTTCAATCCGATAGGAATATTCCTCATATTGTCCTGATGTGAAAATAAATTGAAAAGCATAGCCTTCTAATAATTCTCGAATCTGATATATTTCATTTATATCCTGTGAGGTAATGTCTTTGACTGTCATGGACTTATAGTAATCGGATTCGATGAGCCCTTCGATCTGAAGCATCTGTATAGCGCTTCGAACCGGACTGCGGCTCATACCAAGTTCTCTTGCAAGCATTGATTCAGTGAGAGGCATTCCTGGTGGATAAGTAAGATCCATGATATTCTGTTTTATTTTTTCATATGCCAGATCGGCAAGAGATAATGTTTTTTCAGCCATAATTTGTCACCTCAGCTATAAAATTAAAAATGAATACAATATTATTAGTTGTATACAAAGTATACAGCGACATTAAAAAAAATGCAAGAGAAAGAAATATACAATAAAATAAAAATATGTGTTGACATTCTTTGATGTTGGTGGTAATATAAACACAACAAGAAATTGTATACAAATTTTAAAAACGTATACAAAACATAAAAATGTATTCTGTATGGGGATGCGAAAAATCATTAGGAAAAGGAAGGTACGAATTATGAAATTGGGATTTATTGGTACAGGTAACATGGCTTCTGCAATTATGGGTGGAGTAATTAAGAATCAAATCGTTGCACCTGAGGAGATTATCGGAGCAGATCTGTTTGCACCGGGAAGAGAAAGAGTACAAAAGCAGTTCGGAATCAATGTAACAGCTAGTAACAAAGAAGTAGTAGAACAGGCAGAAGTAATTATTCTTTCCGTAAAACCACAGTTTTATGCTAATGTGATCAGTGAAATCAAAGATGATATTAAAGATGAGCAGATTATCATTACAATTGCACCTGGAAAAACACTTTCCTGGCTTTCAGAACAGTTTGGAAAAGCTGTAAAAATTGTTCGTACTATGCCAAATACGCCTGCAATGGTAGGAGAAGGTATGACAGCAGCTTGTCCAAATGAACATATGACAGAAGAAGGTATTGCACGTGTGAAGACAATTCTTGAGAGCTTCAGCCGTGTAGAGATTGTACCTGAAAAACTTATGGATGTTGTAACAGCAGTAAGTGGAAGTTCACCGGCATATGTATATATGTTTATCGAAGCTATGGCTGACGCAGCAGTATCAGGTGGAATGCCAAGACCGCAGGCATATCAGTTTGCAGCACAGGCTGTTCTTGGAAGTGCAAAGATGGTGCTTGATACAGGCAAACATCCAGGAGAACTTAAAGATATGGTATGCTCACCAGCAGGAACAACAATCGAAGCAGTACGCACTTTAGAAGAACGTGGATTCAGAAGTGCTGTGATTGAAGCAATGAAAGTTTGTGAAGAAGTTTCAAAGAGCATGTAATAGGTTTTCAGCTGTAAAAGATAGATATAAAACCCCCGATACAACCGTAGAAATGTGAAAACATTTCTGCGGTTGTGTTTCTTTTTTGGGAAATTTGCAGTAGAATAGGTTTCGTCAGCATGTTGTTTGGATGATTTAAAAGACAAAAAGGATTGAAAATGAAAAGAGAACTTGAATATTTTGAAATCGATGGAACGTTCGGAGGAAATCAGGAATGGTTTACAAATGTAGTCATGAATATAGGCGGATGCGGGGCAGCGACAGCCTGTGACTGTTGTATTTATTTTGCGAAGTCGAGAGGGCTTTTAAACCTTTATCCGTTTAGGGTTGACCAGTTGAATAAGGAAGATTATAAAAAGTTCAGTCAGATTATGAAGCCCTATATAAAACCAAGAGTCGGCGGAGTGAAAAAGCTTGCGTGGTTTATAGAAGGATTTAAGATCATAGTAGCAACTTATGGAGAAAAAACAACGTTTTTATTGAGAGAGATGTGGAATACAGGATTTGAAGAAAAAGGTGGTCTTGTGACATTTCACTTTACGAATGAAAGATTATCGGATACAATAAAACGGTTAGAAGAGTAAAATGAAAAGAGAGGTATGATAAGATGGCAAACCCAATTGTTACATTTGAAATGGAAAATGGCGATATTATGAAAGCAGAACTTTATCCGGAGATTGCTCCGAATACAGTGAATAATTTTATTTCTCTGATTAATAAAGGATTTTATGACGGCTTAATCTTTCACCGTGTAATCAGTGGTTTTATGATTCAGGGAGGATGCCCGCAGGGAATCGGAACCGGTGGACCGGGTTATAATATTAAAGGTGAGTTTAAACAGAATGGATTTACAAATAACTTAAAGCATTCCGCAGGAGTTTTATCTATGGCAAGAGCGATGCATCCGGATTCTGCAGGTTCTCAGTTCTTTATCATGCATAAGAACGCTCCTCATCTTGATGGCGCTTATGCTGCATTTGGTCAGATCATTGAAGGAATGGATGTTGTTAATAAGATTGCAGAGACCGATACAGATTATAATGACAGACCACTTGAAAAACAGGTAATGAAGAAAGTGACTGTAGATACAAAAGGAGAGACTTATCCGGAACCGGAACTCGCATAATATTACGTGCAGGAGAGAAAGCAGACCAGAGTTTATGGAGATGTGAACTTATGGATATAATTCAAACAGAAAAACTGGTATTTGAATATGAAAAGCGGGATGAAGAAGGTAATGTGATCGGAACATCCCGGGCGATTGACGAAGTGGATATAGATGTGAGAGAAGGGCAGTTTATTGCAATTCTGGGACATAATGGTTCAGGAAAGTCTACACTTGCAAAGCATATCAATGCAATCCTGGTGCCAACAGAAGGTACAGTTTGGGTGGATGGAAAAGATACAAAGGATCCGGAAGAACTTTGGAATGTAAGACAGTCCGCAGGAATGGTATTTCAAAATCCGGATAACCAGATCATCGGTACAGTTGTGGAAGAAGATGTAGGATTCGGTCCGGAAAACTTAGGGGTTCCTACAGATGAGATCTGGCAGAGAATGGAAGACAGCCTGAAATCAGTGGGAATGATTGAGTATCGACACCATTCTCCCAATAAACTTTCCGGGGGTCAGAAGCAAAGAGTGGCAATAGCAGGTGTAGTTGCCATGGAACCAAAGTGTATTGTGTTAGATGAGCCTACAGCAATGCTGGATCCGGTTGGAAGGAAAGAAGTTTTAAAGACGGTACAGAAGCTTCGGGAACAGAAAAAAGTTACGGTCATTTTGATCACACACTATATGGAAGAAGTCGTGGATGCAGATAAAATCTATGTAATGGATCACGGAAGAGTTGTGATGGAAGGAACTCCGAAAGAAATCTTTTCCAGAGTGGATGAGCTGAAAGCTTATCGTTTGGATGTGCCGCAGGTGACGATTCTTTCAGATGAACTTAGAAAAAGAGGATTGGATATTCCGGCTGGAATTCTGAAAAAAGAAGAATTGGTGGAAACATTATGTCGATTAAAATAGAACATTTAAATTATATATACAGTCCGGGAACTGCTTATGAAAAGAAAGCTCTAAAAGATATCTGCCTGGAAATTCCGGATGGAGAATTTGTTGGGATTATCGGACATACCGGATCGGGGAAATCAACTCTTATTCAGCATCTTAATGGTCTTATTAAAGCGACAGACGGTAAACTCTTTTACAACGGAGAAAACATTTACGAACAGGGATATAATATGAGAAATCTCCGCAATGAGGTGGGGTTGGTGTTCCAGTATCCGGAACACCAGTTGTTTGAAATTGACGTACTGACGGATGTGTGTTTTGGCCCGAAGAATCAGGGACTTTCTCCTGAAGAGTGTAAAGAACGTGCACTAGAGGCTTTGAAGCTGGTTGGGCTGAAAGAAAAATATTATCACTCTTCACCGTTTGAGCTTTCCGGCGGTCAGAAGAGAAGGGTTGCTATTGCCGGGGTACTTGCTATGAGGCCAAAGGTACTCGTATTGGATGAACCGACCGCAGGACTTGACCCAAAAGGCCGGGATGACATTTTGGATCAGGTGGCTTATCTGCATAAGCAGACAGATATGACAGTCATACTTGTCTCGCATAGCATGGAAGATATTGCCAGATACGCGGATAGAATTATCGTGATGAATCACGGTGAAGTTATGTATAATGATAAGCCGAAAAATGTGTTTGCACATTACAGGGAACTTGAAAAAGTAGGACTTGCTGCTCCGCAGGTGACATATATTATGCATGATCTTAAACAAAAAGGATTTGATGTAAGGGTAGATGTGACAACCGTGGAAGAGGCGGCAGATGAGATTATGAAAGTACTGGAGAAGAAAGAATGATTCGAGATATAACTATAGGACAATATTATCCGGCAAAAAGTGTATTGCATCGGCTGGATCCGAGAGTAAAACTTGTATCTACTCTTTTCTATCTGATTTCTCTGTTTTTGTTTAAAAGTATTCCGGGATATCTGGTTGCAACGTTGTTTCTTATTCTGATCATTCGCGCATCCAAGGTTCCGTTTGGTCATATCGTAAAAGGGCTTAGGCCGGTTATTATGATACTTATGATTACGGTACTCTTTAATCTTTTTCTGACAAAAGATGGAGATGTGATTTTTCATGTATGGATTCTGACAGTGACTGAAGGTGGACTTCGAACTGCTGTGTATATGGCGATTCGATTGGTCTATCTGATTATTGGCTCTTCACTTATGACATTTACTACAACACCGAATGAGTTGACGGATGGGATAGAGGCACTTTTGCATCCGCTTAATAAAATACATGTGCCGGTGCACGAAGTGGCTATGATGATGTCAATTGCTCTGAGATTTATCCCTATTTTGCTGGAAGAGACGGACAAGATCATGAAAGCCCAGCTTGCAAGAGGTGCAGATTTTGAAAGTGGAAATATGATTCAGAGAGCAAAGGCGATGGTACCGATTTTAGTGCCTCTTTTTGTATCAGCATTCCGCCGTGCAAATGATCTTGCTATGGCAATGGAAGCGAGATGCTATCATGGCGGAGAGGGACGGACAAAGATGAAGCCCCTGAAGTATCAGAGCAGAGACAGAATTGCTTATATTATTATAATTGTTTATGTGATAGCAGTGGTTTTGATTGGAAGATATGTACCGCTGCATATATGGATTTTTTAGAGGGAATTAAATGTGAAACGGGTAAGAATTGTTGTTTCTTATGATGGAACAAATTACTGCGGATGGCAGATTCAGCCGAATGGAATCACAATAGAAGAAGTTCTGAATCGGGTACTTTCGAAATTGACTTGTGAAGATATTCACATCATTGGAGCAAGTCGGACGGATTCCGGTGTGCATGCGTTAGGAAATGTAGCTGTGTTTGATACAAATTCACCAATCCCACCGGATAGGATGGCTTATGCATTAAATCAGCGCCTGCCGGAAGATATTGTGATCGTCAAATCAGATGAGGTAGCGACAGACTGGCATCCGCGATACCAGAATAGTGTGAGGAAAACTTACGAGTATCATATTTACAATGCACCATCTCCGAATCCCCTGCGAAAACGTTATGCTGCGTTTGTATCTTTCCCGATGGATGTGGAAAGAATGAGAGAAGGTGCACAGTACCTTGTTGGAGAACACGACTTTGTGAGTTTCTGTAATGTGCGGACAAATGTGGAAGATACGGTGCGTACAGTGGATAGCATAGAGATTCAAAAAGAAGGTCCGGAGATTACGATTCGGATTACAGGAAACGGTTTTTTGTATAATATGGTACGTATTATTGCCGGAACATTAATTCGAGTGGGAAGAGGGTTTTATACACCGGAGAAGGTAAAAGAAATTCTGGATGCAAGGCAGAGGACGGAGGCTGGAGTGACCGCCCCCGCAAATGGTCTTGTGCTTATGGAAATTTGTTATACAGAATAAAGAAAAAATATAAACTGGAGCAGAGAACTCAAGCGTCTCTACTCCGTTTTTTTGTTTGATAAATGACTAACAAAATTCATAAAAATGATTTTCTGAATAAAAAACTGCAATTAGACAATAAAATTCATAAAAAATTACAAAAAACTGAAATTTACTATATACAAATTCGAATTTTGTGATAAGATAATTTTACAAAAAGTTATGGGAGGTCTATGTAATGGAAACTTTATTGAAACTGGTTCCTCTGTTTGGTGTTGCTGCATTATTGTTCGCGGCTATGCTTGCAGCTAAGGTAGGCAAACAGAGTGCGGGAACCGAAAAGATGAAAGAGATCGCAGGTTCTATTAGCGATGGAGCAAAGGCATTTTTGACAGCCGAATATAAAATCCTGATTATCTTCGTTGCGGTTCTTTTTATTTTGATTGGATTTGGAATTGGAAACTGGCTTACAGCAGTTTGTTTCGTAGTTGGTGCATTGTTCTCTACACTGGCAGGATATTTCGGAATGACTGTGGCTACAAAAGCAAATGTAAGAACAGCTAATGCTGCAAAAGAAAGTGGTATGAACAAAGCGCTTTCTATTGCATTTTCCGGTGGAGCAGTAATGGGGATGTGCGTTGCCGGTCTTGGTGTGTTAGGAGTTAGTGTGATTTATGTATTTACGGGAAATGCAGATATCCTGTTTGGATTTAGTTTGGGGGCATCTTCTATCGCATTATTTGCACGTGTAGGTGGCGGAATTTATACAAAGGCAGCCGATGTAGGTGCCGACCTTGTTGGAAAAGTAGAGGCAGGTATCCCTGAGGATGATCCTCGTAACCCGGCAGTTATTGCAGATAATGTAGGTGATAACGTAGGTGACGTTGCAGGAATGGGTGCCGATCTGTTTGAATCTTATGTAGGTGCGCTGATTTCTGCACTTACATTAGGACTTGTATATTTTAGCGCAGCAGGGGCAGCGTTCCCGTTAATTATTGCAGGACTTGGTCTTATTGCATCAATTCTGGGAACATTCTTCGTACGTGGAGATGAGAATTCTAATCCGCATAAGGCATTAAAGACAGGATCTTATGTGGCAAGTGTGATTGTGTTGATCATAGCATTCATTTTCAGTAAAGTATGCTTTGGTGATTTTAAAGCAGCAATTGCAATTGTATCCGGACTTATTGTAGGAATTTTGATTGGTGTGATCACAGAAATCTATACTTCCGGAGATTATAAATCTGTTAAAGAAATTGCTTCTCAGTCTGAGACAGGAGCAGCAACAACCATTATCAGTGGTATTGCAGTAGGTATGCGTTCTACAGCAGTTCCGATCCTTTTAATCTGCGTAGGAATCTTTGTTGCATACCAGTTCTGCGGATTATACGGAATTGCACTTTCAGCAGTAGGTATGCTTTCTACAACAGCAATTACTGTTGCGGTAGATGCATATGGACCGATCGCAGATAATGCAGGTGGTATTGCTGAAATGTCAGGACTGGATCATTCAGTACGTAATATTACAGACAAGCTGGATGCAGTAGGTAATACTACAGCTGCTATGGGAAAAGGTTTTGCAATCGGATCTGCAGCTCTTACAGCATTATCGTTGTTTGTAACCTATGCAGAGGCAGTACAGCTTAAGACAATTGATATTCTGGATCATCGTGTAATCATCGGTCTGTTTGTTGGTGGTATGCTTCCGTTCCTCTTCTCAGCAATGACAATGTCATCTGTATCAAGAGCAGCATATCAGATGATTGAGGAAGTAAGAAGACAGTTCAGAACGATTCCTGGTATCTTAGAGGGAACCGGAAAACCGGATTATAAATCATGTGTAGCTATCTCTACAACAGCAGCATTGAAAGAGATGCTTGTTCCTGGTATTATGGCAGTTGCAGTACCGCTTATCATCGGTATTTTATTGGGACCTGCTTCCCTTGGCGGACTTTTGGCAGGAGCTCTTGTGACAGGTGTTATGATGGCAATCTTTATGTCAAATGCAGGTGGTGCATGGGATAATGCTAAAAAATATATTGAAGATGGAAATCATGGTGGAAAAGGAAGCGAAGCTCACCGCGCAGCAGTTGTTGGCGATACAGTAGGTGATCCGTTCAAAGATACATCAGGTCCATCCATCAACATTCTGATTAAGCTTATGACAATCGTATCATTGGTATTTGCACCACTGTTCTTGTCAATCGGTGGATTACTGTAAAAAAGATAAATATACTGCTCGGCTAAACAGTAAAAGGGATCGGCGTAAGTCGATCCCTTTTAGATATGGATAATAATTGAAATTTGTGTTAATATATGTTTCGTAGCTTATAACAGAGATGAATTATCATTTCTGCTGGTAATAATAGAATGATAAATAGAGAAAAGAGGCAATAACATGACAAAGGTTGATATTATTTCCGGTTTTCTTGGCGCCGGAAAGACTACATTTATTAAGCAGCTTATTAATCAGGTGTTTACAGGTGAAAAACTGGTGCTAATTGAAAATGAATTTGGCGAGATTGGCATTGACGGAGGATTTCTCAAAGATGCAGGAATTGAGATTACAGAGATGAATTCAGGATGTATCTGCTGTACACTTGTCGGAGATTTCAGTAAAGCACTTCAGAAAGTAATAGAAGAATATCATCCGGATCGAGTAATCATTGAGCCGTCCGGTGTAGGAAAACTTTCTGACGTGGCAAGAGCAGTAGAGAATGTGAAAAAAGAAACAGACATTGAAATTACCGGAAGAATTACTGTGGTAGATGGTAAAAAGGCAAAGATGTATATGAAAAACTTTGGAGAGTTTTTTGAAGATCAGGTACAACATGCATCCACCATTGTTATTAGCCGAACACAGATGATGACAGATGAAAAAGTAGAAGACTGTGTACACATGCTTCGTGAGGAAAATAAAGAAGCAACGATTATCTCTACGCCATGGGAGCAACTTGGAAAAGAGGCCATCCTGCGTGCGCTGGAACACGGAGCCGAACTCGAAGATTTACTTGAAGAGCATCATGACCATGAGCATCAC
>JBJEMB010000142.1:0-15580 GCA_051879455.1 Lachnospiraceae bacterium | reverse complement strand
CATAAGTACACCGATGAAGAGCTGGACTACCTTGTAAAAGCATTGTCTGAGACAGACGCATATGGAACAATTCTTCGTTCTAAAGGAATTGTTGCTATGGCAGACGGAAGCTGGAAGCAGTTTGATCTGGTTCCGCAAGAGTACGAAATCAGAGATGGTCAGGCAGATTATACAGGACGTATCTGTGTAATCGGAACAGATTTGAAAGAAGATGAACTTCTGAAGCTGTTCCACATCTAACATTGAAATCAGGAAAGAAGGAAGACGATATGTTTTTTGGACAGGAACCGACAGCAGTGTTTGTGGTTACCGGATTTTTAGACAGTGGAAAGACGACTCTGGTGAAAGAAACTCTCATGGAGCAAGACTGGATAGAACCGGGGCTTACACTTTTGATCCGCTGTGAGGAAGGTGAAGAAGAGTATTCAAAAGAATATTTAAAACAGAAAGAAATGATTCTTCTGGAGATAGAGGATAGTGAGCAGTTGAATGCAGATTTTTTCAAAAACTGCGAGAAAAATTACCATCCGGCACAGGTTGTAATTGAGTATAATGGCATGTGGAAGCTGGAAGACCTTCTGACGATAAAGTATCCGAGAAATTGGGAACTTCAGGGTGTATATTCAACGGTAAACGGGACGACTCTTGATATGTATCTTAAAAATATGAGAAATATGCTCATGGAGCAGCTCACAGAGTCAGAGCTTATTGTTGTGAACAGGTGTGCACCGGAAGTAGACCGGTCGGGATTCAGGAGAGCATTAAAAGTTCAGAATCCGATGGCGCAGCTTATTTTCGAGGATTTGGAAGGAAAGATTATACAGCCGACAGAAGAGGATTTGCCGTATGATGTAAAGGCAGATAAGATTGTAATCGGAGATGATGATTTCGGTATCTGGTATGTGGATGCGTATGATCATCCGGAACTTTATCTTCATAAAGAGATAGAGTTTAAAGCCCAGGCATTTCGACCTAAAGGAATGGCGGATGATATGTTTGTACCAGTGAGAAAAATCATGACATGCTGTGCAAATGATGTCCGTTTTTACGGATATCCTTGTCATTTGTCCGGCAAACAGGAAATACCGAAAAATCAGTGGGTGCGCGTTACAGCGAGATTTGAGTATGAGTCAGTAGCATCATTTGGCAGCAAACAGCCAGTGTTATACCTTAAAGAGATGGTTCTGACAGAGAAACCAAAAGAAGATGTAGTGTATTTAGGTTAAGAATTTTAGATAAAAGTAAAAGGTCAGTTTACCGTTTGTGCGGTAAGCTGACCTTTTATTTTTTCTTAGCTATTACTTCTACAATTCTGACATTGCGTCTTCATCAGCTACAATCACAACATCTGGGTGAAGCTGCAGGATAGAAGCCGGTACCTGTGGTGTGATTGGGCCATATACAACCTTCTTTAAGATCTTTGCTTTGTCTTTTCCACTTACAACTACAACAATTTTCTTTGCTGACATAATGTTTCCGATGCCCATGGTGTATGCCTGGCGTGGCACATCTGCCTCTGATTCAAAGAAGCGTTTATTAGCTTCGATTGTGCTCTCTGTCAGATCTATGCAGTGGGTAAAACGTGCAAAAGAATCTGCAGGTTCATTAAATCCGATATGCCCATTATGTCCAAGACCAAGAAGTTGTAAGTCAATTCCTCCAACTCTTTCAATTGTTTCGTTGTATTCTTTGCAGGCTTTTTCAGAATCAGCTTCCAGACCGTCCGGAACAAAAGTACGTGTTTTATCAATGTTAATATGATCGAAAAAGTTGGTATTCATAAAATAACGGTAACTTTGATCACTATCTGGTCCGAGACCCTTGTACTCATCAAGGTTTACGGATGTCACTTGAGAAAAATCAAGATCCCCTTTCTTATACCATTCAATTAACTGTGCATAGGTTCCGATCGGTGAAGAACCTGTAGCAAGTCCCAATACGCAGTCAGGTTTCATGATTACCTGTGCAGAAATAATGTTTGCAGCTTTGCGGCTCATGTCTTTGTAATCTTTTGCTTTACAGATGTTCATACATATAAATCCTTTCTTTTGACATAAATAATATGGAGCATTCTCCCTTACTTACTTATAAGTATAACAGTAAAAAATGGAATTTCAACAAAATTAATCAGACTTTCTGATTCAGAAAGAAAGTACAAACCATTGTGCAAAATAACCAATTTAATGTGCAACAAAATAGTAAATTCATAGACCTGTTTGGAAATGAATGAAAGAACTTTCAATAGCACAAAATGGTATTGAAAATAAATTCTTTGACAGATATACTTTAGGCGAATTGAAGGAGGAACGAAAAATGATGAATGAAAAAGTTGAGAATCTTAAAGGAAAACTAATCGTATCCTGTCAAGCGTTGCCACATGAACCACTTCATTCTTCTTTTATCATGGGTAGGATGGCATTAGCTGCCAAAGAAGGTGGTGCACAGGGAATTCGTGCAAATACAAAAGAAGACATTAAAGAAATAATGACTCAGGTAGATCTCCCGATCATAGGAATTGTGAAGAGAGATTATAAAGACAGCGATGTGTATATCACCCCCACAATGAAAGAGATTGAGGAGCTTATGGAAGTAAAACCGGAGATTATTGCAATGGATGCAACGATTCAGACAAGACCAGATGGGGTGACACTGGATGAATTCTTTGCACAGATTAAAGAAAAATATCCGGATCAGCTTTTGATGGCAGACTGCTCCACCGTAGAAGAGGCATTGCATGCAGATGAACTTGGATTCGATTTTATCGGGACAACAATGGTTGGGTACACCGAGCAGAGTAAAGGCGACAAAATTGAAGAAAATGATTTTGAAATCTTAAGAAAAATTGTCGCAAATGTGAAGAATAAAGTGATTGCAGAAGGAAATATCAACACCCCTGAGAAGGCAAAACGTGTTCTTGAGCTGGGAGCGTTCAGTGTGGTAGTTGGTTCTATCATTACAAGACCTCAGCTCATTACAAAATCCTTTGTGGAAGGTATTGAAAAATAGGGACATTCTTAATTTCAACATAAAAACTATAATTAAAAAAGAAAAGGAGAAAAGTATCATGAGAAATCTGGACAAGTACAAAGGAGTCATTCCGGCATTTTATGCATGTTATGACGAGGAAGGAAACGTAAGCTCCAAAGGAGTACAGGCACTCACAAAATATTTTGTGGAAAAAGGCGTAAAAGGTGTTTATGTAAATGGTTCATCAGGGGAATGTATCTATCAAAGCGTAGAGGATAAGAAAGTGATTCTGGAAAATGTTATGGAAGCAGCAGAAGGGAAGCTTACAGTCATTGCGCACGTTGCATGTAATAACACAGAAGACAGTATGGAGCTTGCAAGACACGCAGAGAGTCTTGGTGTAGATGCAATTGCAGCAATTCCTCCGATTTATTTTCATTTGCCGGAACATGCAATTGCACAGTACTGGAATGATATAAGTTCAGCAGCACCAAATACAGATTTCGTAATCTATAATATTCCGCAGCTTGCAGGAGTAGCACTTACAATGAATCTGTTTGCTGAGATGAGAAAGAACCCAAGAGTTATTGGTGTAAAGAACTCTTCTATGCCTGTACAGGATATTCAGATGTTTAAGATGGCAGCAGGGGAAGATTACATTATCTTTAATGGTCCGGATGAACAGTTTATCAGCGGACGTGTTATCGGGGCAGAAGGAGCAATCGGTGGGACATACGGTGTTATGCCGGAATTATATCTTAAGATGGATGAGTATGTAAGGGCAGGACAGCTTGACAAAGCAAGAGAAATCCAGTATGCAGTAGATGCCATCATCTACAAAATGTGTTCTGCACATGGCAATATGTATGCAGTGATCAAAGCGATTCTTAAAATAAATGAAAATCTTGAACTCGGAGGAGTCAGAAAACCACTTCCGTCACTGACCAAAGAGGATAAGAAAATTGTAGAAGAAGCAGCAAAGATGATTTGTGATGCAAAAGAGAAATATTTAGTATAAGGCACCCGTTTTTAGAGAAAAGAGGAGGAAAAAAGGATGCAAGGGTTTACAGTCATTGATTTGGTTATCTTAATCGTATATTTAGCGGCCGTATTATTTGCCGGACTTCATTTTGCCAAAAAAGAGATGAAGGGAAAAGAATATTTCAAAGGAGACGGAACTGTGCCGTGGTGGGTAACTTCCGTATCTATTTTCGCGACATTATTAAGTCCGATTTCATTTTTGTCATTAGCAGGAAATTCTTATGCAGGAACATGGATCATGTGGTTTGCTCAGCTTGGTATGCTGCTTGCAATTCCGCTTACAATTAAATTCTTCCTGCCAATCTACAGTAAACTGGACATTGATACAGCATATCACTATCTGGAACTGAGATTTGGAAGCAAGGGGCTTCGTGTTCTCGGAGCAGTAATGTTCATCATTTACCAGATCGGACGTATGTCAATTATTATGTATCTTCCATGTATGGTGCTTGGAAGTCTGACTGGAATCAGTGTAAATTTACTGATTATCATTATGGGTGTCATCGCAATTATTTATTCCTATACAGGCGGATTAAAATCTGTTCTTTGGACAGACTTTATCCAGGGTTCTGTACTCTTGATCGGTGTAACATTTGCACTTATTTTCCTTTTTGCTCATATCGACGGAGGGGCAGGTGCAGTATTTAACGCATTGACTGAGGGACATAAATTCCTGGCACCAGACCAGCCGATCTTTGATATCAATATTTTAAAAGACAGCGTATTTATCATGATCGTAGGTGCGGGATTTAATACAATGGGATCTTATGTATCAAGTCAGGATATAGTACAGCGTTTTACAACAACAACAGATACGAAGAAGTTGAATAAGATGATGCTGACAAACGGTGCATTATCCATCTTCATTGCAACAGTATTTTACTTAATTGGTACAGGACTTTACGTATTCTATCAGCAGAATGCGCTCCCACCGGCAGCCGCACAGGATCAGATTTTTGCATCCTACATTGCATTTGAACTTCCGGTAGGTATTACAGGACTTCTTCTCGCAGCTATTTACGCTGCATCACAGTCTACACTTTCCACAGGTCTTAACTCGGTAGCATCAAGCTGGACACTTGATATTCAGGCTCGTCTGACAAAGAAAGAGTTAAGCTTCGAGAAACAGACAAAGATTGGACAGTATGTATCTTTGATTGTAGGTATTTTTGCAATCGTTGTAGCTATGGTACTTGCCAATGGTGGAGTGAAATCTGCGTATGAGTGGTTCAACGGATTTATGGGACTTGTTCTGGGTATTCTTATCGGTACATTTATCCTTGGCGCATTTACAAAAGTTGCAAATACATTTGGAGCAACGCTGGCATTTATCGCTGCATCTGCTGTAATGATCGGTATCAAATATTTTGCACCGGCAGGTTCCGTATCCATCTGGTCCTATTCACTGATTTCCATCGCAGTATCACTGGTTGTAGGTATTCCGTCAAGTATGATCTGGAGAAAGGTAAAAGGAGATACATCCATGCCGAATCCGGATACGACAATTTATAATAATTAGAAAATTTGCTGAGACAGTTAAAAAGGAGAAGAAAGATGATTTTTGGAAATATCAAAAACCTTGATGAGTTTAAGTTCCTTGAGGAACAGGTAAAGAAATGCTTCGAATATTTTAACAGTCACGACATGGCTTCCTATGAAAAGGGAAGCCATGAAATTGACGGAGATAATCTGTTTGTAAATATTGTGGAATATAAAACACAAGCTCCAAAAGACAGATTCTGGGAAGCTCATAAAGATTATCTGGATGTACATGTGATGATCCATGGAACCGAACAGATTGACCTTAATTTTATTCAGAACATGGATATAAAAGAATATGTAAAGAAAGATGATTTCCTTCCCATGGACGGAGAAAAGAACAGTTCAGTTGTATTAAAGGACGGGGATTTTCTCATTTGTTATCCTAGTGATGGACATCGCACTGCAGTAGCGGTAAATGGTCCTGAAACAATAAAAAAGGCGATCTTTAAAGTAAGATATTAAGTGTGAAGAATTCTTAAAATTGGGATGATAAAAAGAGCAGAATGTACTATAATAAAGAGGCACAAACATGAAAAAATATGTAAGCATTGATATAGGCGGAACAGCAATCAAATACGGGATCATTAACGAAGAGGGTATAATCATCAGCAGGGAGGAACAACCGACAGAGGCTTATAAAGGTGGTTCTTTCATTCTTGAAAAAGTGATACAGATTGCAGAGATTTTTTGCAGATCAGAAGATATCAGTGGGATTTGTATTTCCACTGCCGGAGTAGTGGATACAAAAAAAGGAGAAATCATACATTCAGCGCCGTTGATTCCGAAGTATACAGGAATCAACTTTAAGGAGGCGCTGGAAAAAAGATGTTCTATTCCCTGTGAGGTGGAAAACGATGTGAACTGTGCAGGACTTGCAGAGTATGTATCCGGTGCGGCGAAGGGGAGCCGTATATCACTGATGTTGACGATTGGAACAGGAATCGGAGGCAGCCTTGTTGTGGACGGAGAGGTTTTTCACGGAATAAGTGGAAGTGCTTGTGAAGTGGGATATATGCATATGAACGGAAGCGATTTTCAGACACTTGGTGCTGCAAGTATCCTTACACGTAAAGTTGCAGAGTGGAAAGGTGAAACTTCGGATAAGTGGGATGGAAGGCGTGTTTTCGAAGAAGCAAAGAATGGTGATGAGCTTTGTAACAAAGCCATTGATGAGATGTGTGATATACTTGGTATGGGGATTGCAAATATCTGTTATGTGTTGAATCCGGAAGTGGTTGTTCTAGGAGGCGGGATCATGGCGCAGGAGCAGTTCTTAAGAAGCAGGATTGAAGAGGCAGTAAAAAAATATCTTCTTCCTGGAATTGCAGCACATACTTCCATTACATTTGCAAAGCACAGAAATGATGCCGGTATGCTTGGAGCGTTTTATCATTTTAAAAATCAAAGGTGAATGTAAGATGGAATATTATGTGAAATCCGTAGTGCCAATCATAGAATCCAATTATGATAATTTTACAACAGTAGAAAAGAATATTGCGGAATTTTTTATAAAGAATCAAAAAAAGATAGATTTATCAGCAAAGGCGGTGGCAGAGAGGCTTTATGTCTCGGAGGCATCGCTTTCGCGGTTTGCAAAAAAATGTGGATATCGGGGATATAGGGAATTTGTATATCAATACGAGCAGACTTTTGTTGAAAAACAAGAGTCTATTACTGGAAACAGTCGAATGGTGCTGAATGCGTATCAGGAACTTCTGAATAAGACATACAGCCTGATGGATGAAGCACAGGTTGGAAGGATTGCCAGATATTTAAGTAAGGCAGAGAGGGTTTTTGCCTGTGGAAAAGGAAGCTCGGGTTTTGCGGCAGATGAGATGGAACTTCGTTTTATGCGAATTGGTGTTGATATTAATGCTATAAACGACAATGATATTATGAGAATGCAGACAGTATTTCGGGATAAAAGAAGTCTGATTTTCGGAATCAGTATCAGTGGAGAGAGATCGGAAGTAATGTACTTTTTGAAAGAATCCCATAAAAGGGGCGCAAAAACGGTACTTATCACTGCGCATAATCGTCCGGAGCTGGATGAATTTTGTGATGAGGTAGTGTTGATCCCATCGCTTAAGCATCTCAATTATGGGAATGTGATTTCGCCACAGTTCCCCATTTTGGTTATGATAGATATTATTTATTCCAGTTATGTTGAATTGGATAAATATAAAAAAGAAACACTTCATGATAATACATTGAGGGCGTTAAAAGGAGGAAAAGACAATGATTATTAAAAACGTAAAGGTATACACGGAAGAAAAGTCTTTTAAAGATGGGGAAATTATTATAAACGACGGTGTATTTGCGGAATATGCTGATGGTGCAGACGATGTCATTGACGGCGAAGGTTGTTATGCGGTCCCCGGATTCATTGATCTTCATTTCCATGGCTGCATGGGTTATGATTTTTGTGACGGAACAAAAGAAGCAATTGAAGAAATTGCAAAATATGAAGCATCCATCGGAGTGACAGCAATCTCACCTGCAACGATGACTCTTCCGGTAGATGAACTTAAAGATATTTTAAAAGTGGCTGCGGAATATAAAAAAGAAGCATCTGAAAAAAGTGATGCGAAAGCGGCAGATTTAATCGGCATCAATATGGAAGGACCTTTTATCAGCCCGGCGAAAAAAGGCGCACAGGATGAAAGAAATATTATTTCTTGTGACGCTAAAGTGTGTCAGGAGTTTCTGGATGCATCAGAGGGACTTGTAAAATTTGTGGGAATTGCACCGGAGACGAGTGATGAAGCGGTATCATTTGTAAAACAAATGAAAGACAAAGTTCATATTTCTCTTGCCCACACCAATGCAGATTACGATACCGCGAAAGCAGCGTTTGATGCAGGGGCAAATCACGCAGTTCACCTTTATAATGCTATGCCTGCATTTACCCATCGTGCACCGGGAGTGGTAGGTGCGGTATCTGACAGCCCTCATGTAAATGCAGAACTCATTTGTGACGGAGTACATATCCATCCGTCTGTTGTGCGTGCTACTTTCAAAATGATGGGTGCAGAACGTATGATTCTTATTAGTGACAGTATGCGTGCGACAGGAATGCCGGACGGACAGTATACATTGGGAGGACTTGACGTCAATGTTGTAGGAAACCGTGCAACTCTTGTATCTGACGGTGCGCTTGCAGGTTCGGCAACAAATCTTATGGACTGCGTTAGGACAGCAGTAAAGGTAATGGGCATTCCACTTGAGACAGCCATTGCCTGTGCAACGATGAATCCGGCGAAAGCACTTGGAGAATATGAAAATTATGGATCAATCACACCTGGAAAAAAAGCAAATGTAGTGCTTCTTGATAAAGAGTTGAATCTTAAGGCTGTTGTAAAAGATGGAATAAAAATTGCATAGTGGTGTGGAAATTATAACACATTTTCCAAAGAAACTTATGTTTTTAAATTAAAAGCTAAGGTGGGATGCCAAAGGCGGTGGCTGGTCATCCCACTTCTTGACAAACCTCAGTGCGAGGTGTATTATTTTAGTATATACATTGAAAAATTTGAATATATAAATATGAGGTGTGTTATGCAGAACGAAAATACAAAATTATATGTGTTGACAGGTTTCCTCGGTTCGGGGAAGACAACGATTCTTTTGAAGTTACTGGAGAGATTAAAAGGTCACAAAGTAGGAATTATTCAAAATGAGATTGGGAAGCTGAGTATTGACGGAGAGATTTTACGGAATGATGATATCCAGATGGTTGAGCTTAACCGGGGATCTATTTTCTGTTCCTGTTTAAAACTGAGTTTTGTCAGTGCACTCAGTGAGATGGCACAAAAAGATTTTGAGTATCTGTTCGTGGAAAGCTCGGGAATCGGTGATCCTTCCAATGTGGAGGAGATTCTTGAGGCGGCTAAGGTGGCTTCCGGAAAGGAATATGATTTTAAAGGCGTTATCTGTCTGGTGGATGCAGTGAACTTCATGGAGCAGCTTGAAGATCTGGAGGCGGTCAGCCGTCAGTTAAAGCATTGCCATATGGCTGTCATTACAAAGACAGACCTGGTGGATGGGGAATCTGTTCAGAAAGTAGAAGCAAAAATCCGGGAGATCAATCCTGTCTGTAAAATGTTGACAAGCTGCATGGGAGAGATGGATTACGGATTTATAGATGAAGATCTGCTCCTTTTCCAGTGGGCAGAGGGTGAGGATACAACGAACTCTGAAAAAACGAAGCCGAAGACATTGTTTATGGATTTTGAAGGTGAGATAGAAAAAGAAAAGCTCATTGCATTTTTAACGGATGTCATTCCTGATGTGTATCGTGTGAAAGGGTTCTTTTGTTTGGCGGAAGAAGGCTGGAATCAGGTAGATGTAGTTGGGAAAAGAATAGATTTTAAACCGAGTGAGAGTTATGAAAAATCACAGCTTGTATTTATCTCAAAGATCGGACCGGCGGTAATCAAAAAGATTTTCGCCGCGTGGGAAGAAAAAGTCGGCATGGAGATGAAGCTTAAAAATTAAATTTTTAAATGATATTGAGAGTTCAGGAAAGATATGGAGAACGGGAGAATTGAAAATGAATATTAAAGTAATCGGTATGGGATGTGACAATTGCGATAAATTATATAATAATGTGCAGGATGCCGTTGCAGAAACCGGATGTGACGCTGAAGTAGAAAAAGTGGGAGATCTGGTAGAGATTGTGAAGCTTGGAGTGATGTCAGTACCGTCTCTAATGATTGACGGAAAACTGGTGATTGCCGGAAGAGTTGCAAAAAAAGATGAAATCATGAAACTGATCAAATAAAAGGATAGGATATTATGAGTAAACTGGTTTTCCTGGGCGACAGTATTACGGATGCTCATCACAACCTGGGCGTGGATGAGAAAGGACTCGGGGATGGCTATGTGAGTATTATCGACCGGTATCTGAACGAGAAAGATAAAAAAGATGGGAAAGGTGAGAAAGTAAAGGTTCTCAACCGGGGACATGATGGATTTACATTGAGAGGAGTTTTGCATTTTCTAAATCGAGATTGTATCCTTAAGAGTCCGGATGTAGTCACGATTCTGATTGGCTGCAATGATGTCGGGATTTTGATGAATACAGGAAAAAGTCTGGAAGAAAGAAATTTTTCAGAGGATTATGACAGGCTGCTCTGTGAGATAGAAGAGTATACAAATGCCACGATGATCTGCATGGCGCCATTCATTTTTCCGTGCCCGCAGGAGTATGAGAATTGGATTCCACATATTCGAAAAATAGAAAAGATAGAAAAAGAAGTTGCCAATAGACACCATGCGCTGTTTATTCCGCTGCATGAAAGACTAAATACAGAGGCAGTGGAGCTTGGATATGAAGCAGTGACTACAGATGGGATTCATTTGACAGCGCAGGGAGCAAAAGTAGTGGCCGATGAGTGGATGAAAATGTATTTGATGCAAATTGAAGGTTGACAAAATCCCCCAAATCCTTTAGACTTTCATTCAGATGAACATGAGAAAGGCTTTGAAAAGAAAAAGTAATGATCTTTATACCCCTACAGAAAGCAGCCGGTTGATGAGAGGCGCAGGAAGGCAATGACCATGAATACATCTTGGAGCTTCATTCCGAAAGCACGAATAGGTTATGAGAGTTGTGTAAGTAGGCTGTGACGTGTTGGCATACGTTATAAGTGCCGGGACTGTGAATACGCAGTCTGATGAGGCTGACAGCAATAGTTGTCAGTGAATAAAGGTGGTACCACGGAAAGAGTTTTCGTCCTTATCTATTGTAAAGTAGATAAGGATTTTTTTACGTGTAAACCAGGTAAAAGGAAACTGATGGTAGCAGACAAAACAAACGGATGGTAACAGGCAAAATCATAGTACAATAATAAGGAGAATGAAAATGGGAATTTATGAAGAATTAAAGGCGCGTGGCCTGATTGCGCAGGTAACAGACGAAGAATTGATCAGAGATCTGGTTAATAATGGAAAAGCAACATTTTACATTGGGTTTGACCCGACAGCGGACAGTCTTCATGTAGGACACTTTATGGCGCTTTGTCTGATGAAGAGACTTCAGGAAGCAGGAAATAAACCGATTGCCTTGATTGGCGGAGGAACAGCCATGATCGGTGATCCATCAGGAAGAAGCGATATGCGTCAGATGATGACAAAAGAGACGATTCAGCACAACTGTGAATGTTTCAAAAAACAGATGAGTCGTTTTATTGACTTTTCAGATGGAAAAGCATTGATGGTAAATAATGCAGACTGGCTCCTTGATCTGAATTATGTGGAAGTGCTTCGTGAAGTAGGAGCACATTTCAGCGTAAACCGTATGCTGACTGCTGAGTGCTACAAACAGAGAATGGAAAAGGGTCTTAGTTTCCTTGAGTTCAACTACATGATCATGCAGAGCTATGACTTCTATATGTTATACCAGAAATACGGATGTAACCTTCAGTTCGGCGGTGATGATCAGTGGAGCAATATGCTTGGCGGTACAGAATTGATTCGCCGTAAGCTCGGAAAAGATGCAAGTGCAATGACTATTACATTGCTTCTGAATTCTGAAGGAAAGAAAATGGGTAAGACACAGAGCGGTGCAGTATGGCTTGATCCAAATAAGACCTCTCCGTTCGAGTTCTACCAGTACTGGAGAAATGTGGCTGATGCCGATGTATTAAAATGTATCCGTATGCTTACATTCCTTCCATTAGAGGAGATTGATAAGATGGATGCATGGGAAGGTGCACAGCTCAATCAGGCAAAAGAAATCCTTGCATATGAGCTGACAAAACTGGTTCACGGCGAGGAAGAAGCAAAAAAAGCACAGGAAGCAGCAAAGGCTTTATTTAGCCAGGGAAATGCAGCAGACATGCCTAAGGTTGAATTAACCGCAGATGACATGAAAGAAGATGAAATTGATATTTTATCCATGCTTGTAAAAGCCAATCTTGTACCATCCCGCTCCGAAGCACGCCGTGCAGTACAGCAGGGTGGTGTTACTGTTGATGGTGAAAAGGTGGAAGATATTTACAAATCTTACACAAGTGCCGATTTGACAGGCGAAGGAGTTGTCCTTAAGAGAGGTAAGAAGAAATTCTGCAAGGTAGTAATGCAGTAAAAAGAAAAAGATGGTATAATATTTCATAACACACTGACGATTCTGAAGTGAAGTACATAGGAAAAGAAGGTGAGCGATATGAAATGCAGACATTGTAAGAAAAAGATACCAGATGATGCGTTTTTCTGTCCATATTGTGGGCTTGTAGTGGATGATGAGGCAGAATATGCAGATGAAGAGTCTCCGAAAGTACTCTGGAGACCAAGAGAAGATAAGAGTCATCATACTGTTAATAGTAAAGATAATGAAAAAGATGCTTTAAAAGATAAGGCGGAGTGGTATTCAAGACCACCGGAAAAGCAGCCTAAGAAAAGCACAGGTTCGAATAAATATTTGGGAGTTATCGGGCTCATTCTTTTGATCATGATATTTCTGATAATAGCAATCTGGCTTATATTTTCCACACTGGATGCGAACGAGAAGCGCGCCAGGGAAGAAAGGCAGGAGGCACTGAAGGCCAAAGAACAGAAAAACAGGCAGCAAAGGGAAGAAAATCTGGCTAATAATAAAGGTGCTACAAGGTCGGACGATGAAGAAGATGACGAAGATGTAGAAGATGAAACGGCAGAAAGTCATGGAGATATCACTTTTTCTCTTGTGGATGAACCGGAGGATTTTGGTGAGTATTATAAATTATCTGTTATAGATGCGTCTGCAAGTTCTGTTATTTCACAGGAAGGGACAGATAACAGTGCGATAAAGGCTTTCGATGGCAGTGCGCGAAGTTCCTGGCAGGAGGGCGCTGCGGGAGATGGAATCGGTGAAACTCTTCATTGTCAATTAGCAAGATCCTATGATGTAAAATATATGTCCTTCCAACTTGGAAACTGGAATTCAGATGAGTATTATGATGGAAATAACAGGCCGAAAGAGCTGGAAATCACAGTAGGAGATGTCACCCAGTCTGTGACATTTCCTGATGGGAAAATAGAATACTGGATAGAATTTTCTGAGGAATATGAAGCGTCTGAGATAGATCTTATGATTCAGTCTGTGTATAGTGGAAGTAAATGGGATGATACCTGTATTGCAGAAATAGGCATTTTTGGAAGAAGTAATTTGCAGGAATAAGGAGGTATTCGCAATGGCATTTAAAGAAATAGCAATTGAAGAGCTTGAGTTTAATCCATTTCAGAAAATTTCAAAGGAATGGATGCTTATTACAGCAGGTGATGAGACAAAGAGTAATACAATGACGGCAAGCTGGGGTGGACTTGGCATTATGTGGGGGAAAAATATTGCCACAGCGTATATTCGTCCGCAGCGTTATACCAAAGAATTTGTCGATACAAATGATACGTTTACGCTGTCATTTCTGTCGGATGAATACAGAAAAGCATTGAGTGTATGTGGTTCTGTGTCTGGAAGAAACGTAGAGGATAAATGGAAAGAAGCCGGACTTCATCCTTATTATGTAGATGGAACAACGGCTGTGGAAGAAGCAGATTTGGTATTTGTATGTAAAAAACAGTATCATCAGCTCATGCTGCCGGAGTGCTTTGATGTAAAAGAAAATGATGAAAAATGGTATCCAGACAAAGATTATCATATGATGTATATGGCAGAGATTGTAAAAGTGCTTAAGAAATGTTAAGAGAATGCTCAAGCCCCGGATCGCGTGATTCGGGGCTTGAATAATATATAATTATGCAATTAAACACATTTTAAATACTGTACACTGTACGGAGGAAGTTCTAATTGACCGTTTAGAACAATTTCCGTATCGGAAAGCAAATCTACAGATTTCCCGTTCAGATCCTGATGGTACGCAGTGTATGGTGTGTCGGCGGCATTGATTGCCACGAACACCCTTTCAGTTTCCGAATAACGTTCAAACACAAGCTGATGATTTTGAATGACTGTATTTTTATATCCGCCATTACAGAGAGCGTCACTGCTTTGGCGAATAGCAATCAGCTTTTTAATATATTCTGTCAGATCATTTGGTATTGGTTTTTCAAAGCATGGACGAAGTGCATAATCATTATCAGGTGCCTTTTCTCCGATCGTTCCCCACTCACTTCCATAATAAAGGCATGGGATACCTGGCATACCAAGCATTAGACCATAGGCAAGCGGAATATGATTTTTATTTGTCAAAATGCTTGCAAGTCTGGTGACATCATGGTTATCTACAAAAGTCATCAGATGTTTGTCTCGGTAAATACACCATGGATCCGGACCATATTGGCGGTGAAGGGAATGTGCAATCTCGAATAGATTCATGGAATTGAAACTGGAATACATTCCTTTGTAACATTCGTAATTTGTACAACTGTGAAGCATATCATCATTGACGATCAGATTATAATCGCCAAATAAGACTTCTCCAATCAATGCAAAGTCAGGTTTTAATTCCTGAACATAAGAGCGAAGCCTCTGCATAAATCCGCGGTCCAGGCAGTAGGCAACATCCAGACGGAGTCCATCAATGTCAAAAGTTTCTACCCAGAATTTCACACAGTCCAGAAGATAATCAACAACTGCCGGGTTCTGGAGATTTAATTTTACCAGTTCATAATGACCTTCCCATCCTTCGTACCAGAAACCATCATCATAGCAACTGTTTCCGTCAAAGTTTACAATAAACCAGTCTTTATAAGGAGAGTCCCATTTTTTCTCCTGAACGTCTTTGAAAGCCCAGAAACCGCGTCCTACATGGTTAAATACACCGTCCAGGACAATGTTTACGCCGTGTTCATGAAGTGATTTACAGACTTCGGCAAAATCTTCATTCGTTCCAAGCCTGCAGTCGATCTTTTTAAAATCTCTGGTGTCATATCCATGGTTATCAGATTCGAAAACAGGATTTAGGAGAACAGAATTTACACCCAGATCTCCGAGATAGGAAGACCATTCCATAAGCTTTTTAATGCGTGGAACATATTTGCCATCATTGTGTACAGGAGCGCCACAAAAGCCGATCGGATATATTTGATA
>JBJEMB010000141.1:0-2427 GCA_051879455.1 Lachnospiraceae bacterium | reverse complement strand
AGGGAACTGGTACTGAGGCAGTATATTGATCAGGTAAAAAATCTGTACGATTATGTACTAATCGACTGTATGCCATCTCTGGGAATGCTTACCATCAATGCACTTGCATGTGCGGATGCGGTACTTATTCCGGTTCAGGCAGCCTATCTTCCGGTAAAGGGATTGGAGGATCTGATCCGGACAATCGGTAAGGTGCGAAGACAGCTGAACAGAGGACTTTCCATTGAAGGAATATTGATCACCATGGTAGATAGACGAACCACCTATGCACGGGATATTACAGAATTAATTCACGATACCTATGGAAGCCAGATTCGTATTTTCACTCATAACATACCGTTTTCTGTCCGTGCTGCTGAAATCAGTGCAGAGGGGGTCAGTATTTTCCGTCATGATCCCAGAGGTAAAGTTGCAGAAGCATATCAGTATCTGACTCAGGAGGTGCTTTCAGATGAAGAGTAGAAGTGCATCGAAGATAAAATTGACTTCTTATGATGACCTTATTGGTGGAGCTGTATCAAAAGATGATATTCAGGAAATTCCAATCGGTCAGCTGCGGGATTTTGTGAATCATCCTTTTCATGTTAACGATGATGACGAGATGAATGAACTGGTAGAAAGTATAAAAACACAAGGGGTATTAACTGCTCTGCTGGTGCGTCCGTCGAAAAAAGGAGGATATGAGATTGTATCCGGGCACAGAAGAAAACATGCAGCTGTTCTTGCAGGCTTGACGCAGGTTCCGGTCATCATTCGGGAAATGAGTGATGATGATGCCGTTCGGGCAATGGTAGACAGCAATCTGCAAAGAGAACATATCCTTCCAAGTGAAAAGGCATTTGCATACAAGATGAAAATGCAGGCAATGAACCATCAGGGTGTCAGCGGAGGGATTTCAGCTGAAACCATCGGTAAAGCGGGAAAAGACAGTGCAAGGCAGGTGTACCGTTATGTCAGGCTGACTTATCTGCGTAAACCGATTTTGGATGCAGTGGACAAGGAACTTATGGGCATTCAGACAGGAGTGGAGCTTTCATATCTGGAGCCATCCGAACAGATCTGGCTGGAGGAGATTCATAATACTACAGGGAAATATCCAAGTCTTGAACAGGCGAAAAAAATAAAAATCAGAAGCGAAGAAAAGACATTAACGAAAGAAATCCTACGGCTTTTGATAATGGGAGAAAAAAGAAGGGCAAGAACCTTTACTTTAAAGCAAAATGAGATCAACAAGTATTTTACTCCTGACTATGATGAGCAAAAGATGCGTACCGTAATTATTGAGCTGCTGGAGGAATGGAGTAATAAGAATAAATAGCGGAAAAAGAAGGGAGGGTGATTCATGAGTATTAGAGCAACATTTAGCTATTTTCAGGGAATGGAAGGCGATATGTATCAGTTCTATCGGATTCCTAAGTTGTTGTTTACAAGTGAATATTTCAAAAATCTCTCCTGTGAGGCAAAGGTACTGTATGGTCTTATGTTAGATCGGATGTCGCTTTCAATAAAAAATCGCTGGCTGGATGAGGAAGACAGAGTATATATCTTTTTTTCTGTGGAAGAAATTATGGAAATGCTGAACTGCGGAAGGAATAAAGCGGTTAACTGCCTGAAAGAACTGGATCAGGAAACAGGGATTGGTCTGATTGAGAAGAAAAGGCTAGGGCTTGGTAAAGCAAATGTCATTTATGTGAAGAATTTCAGCCTCCGTGAATATCCAGACGAGCCTGCAGAAATGGAAATCGAAACAGATGATCCGGAATATGAGGAGCAGATACCTTGCAATTATGAAGAAAATATGCCTGAAAACGCTGTAAATACGCAGAAGTTTGAAAAACAAACTTCAAGAAGTTTAGAAAACAAACTTCAGGAAGTTTCAAAAACAAACTTCAAGAAGTTTGAAAAACAAACCTCAGGAAGTTTGAAAAATAAACTTCAAGAAGTTTCAAAAGCAAACTGTAATAATACTGAATATAACGATAATGAATCAAGTAAGACTGAATCATATCCTTCTATCCATCGTGACAGGAATGATGTGGATAAGATGGATGAGAGGTATGCATATCGTCAAATTATTTGTGAAAATATCGAATACGACATTCTTTGTCAGAGCTATAAGCCAGAAAGTGTAGAAGAACTGGTGGAACTGATGCTGGATGCAATTTGTACTACTAAAAAATATCTGCAAATTAATGGGGAAGCTATGCCTGCCCAGGTGGTAAAGAACAGACTTTTGAAAGTGGGGTATGAGCATATACAGTATGTATTTTTCAGCTTAAGCAAGAATACCACCAAAGTAAAGAATATCCGTCAGTATATGTTAACAGTTTTATATAATGCTCCCGTTACGATTAACCAGTTTTATGATGCAGAGGTACGTCATGATATGTATGGAGGATAAAATTATTCTGCCATGAGACTGTGGCT
>JBJEMB010000140.1:0-2450 GCA_051879455.1 Lachnospiraceae bacterium | reverse complement strand
CGTTTGCTATCAATCATTCTTCTGGCATTTTTAGTAAGTATAATTGGTAACACAGCCTTTGCTGCAGAAGATACTATTACAGTCGGTGTTCCTGTAACATATGGACAGACCGAGGCCAGATCCATGCTATCTATGATCAATGACTTTCGTACCGGAGATGAGGCGTGGGAATGGAACAGCGATGACACAACAAAAACTGTTCATAATGATCTAAAGGAATTAGCTTACGATTACGATTTGGAGAAAATTGCAATGAAACGAGTTGTAGAAATTGCAATCTATTTCAGTCATACCCGACCAAACGGAAATAAATGTTGGACAATATATGATGAATCAGGGTTGAGTTATTCATCTGTAGCTGAAAACATTGCAGCAGGTACTAAATATACCACAGCGGAAGCTGTTTTTGAAGGATGGAAGGAAACAGATAAAACTTACAGTGGGCAGGGACATCGGAGAAATATGTTATCGTCCAGTGTTACCGCAATCGGAATCGGTCATGTAGTATATAATGGCGTTCATTACTGGGTTCAGGAGTTTCGTAGTCCGACAGGAAGCACAAAAGCAACTACCGCAAATGATACGTCAGACACTGTCCAAATAGAAGTATTGAAATCAAACATTACCGATTCATCTATACAGTCAGACACAGAATCTCTTACAATACCTTTCGGTGAATCTGAAAATACTCCGACCATTACTTCCAAAATCAGATTGAATGAAACTTGGCCAAGTAATCTGGTGCCTGTTATTCTTTCATATGACTGGACGGCAGAAGATAACCAGATTGTCGAAATCTCTAATGGGAAAATAACTGGTCTTAAAGCAGGAACAACAAACTTAACAACAGCCTTCTCTTTGAACCAAACCCATACGGTAACCATCCCTCTCACAGTAGAAAGAATTTCTATCAATGACGCACAAATAGATCTATCAACAAACACTTATACTTATGATGGTTCCGAAAAACAACCTGCAGTAAATACTGTAACTCTAAACGGTAAAACTCTTATTAACGATCAAGACTACTCTGTTTCATATCGTGATAATATCAATGTTGGTACAGCTTCTGTTATCATTACTGGAATGGGGAATTATACTGGTACAGTTGAAAAGACTTTTTCTATTACTCCAAAAGATATCGAAGATGTGACTGTAAACGAAATTTCCGACCAGACCTATACAGGTTCTCCAATAACTCCTTCTATCACTGTAAAAGATGGAGCTGCAACACTTCAGTCTGGTACTGATTACACTGTATCATATAGTAATAATACTAATGCAGGCACAGCTTCTGTTACTATCACCGGCAAAGGAAACTATAGCGGTACTAACACTAAAAATTTCACTATTTTGCCAAAAAGTATTAAAGAAGCAAGCATAACAGGCATTTCTGATAAAACATATAGCGGAAAGGCCATCACGCAGAATCCTGTTGTGAAAGACGGAACAACCATATTGTCAGAAAATACAGATTATACAATCTCTTATGAAAATAATACTAACGCTGGTACAGCAAAGGTCATAATAACCGGAACAGGAAATTATACTGGCAGCATTGAAGGAACTTTCTCTATCGCTCCGAAACCAATATATGAAGTTACGATAAGCGGTATTGAAGATAAAGTGTATACAGGCCAGGAAATCACACAGGAATTAATCGTAAAAGATGGAGAGGAACTTCTTTCAGAAAATGAAGACTACACTGTCGATTACCTCAATAATCTGGAGATAGGAACTGCCACAATAAAAATCTCCGGAAAAGGGAACTATACAGATTCCATCGAGAAAAACTTTAGTATTGGAAAAGATTTGAAAGATTGCACTATATCAGAATTGGATACCTATACTTATACGGGTAAAGCAATAGAACCAGATATTACGGTTAGTGACGGAACCATTTTGTTAACAGAAGACACCGACTATACAGCCACCTATGACAACAACATCAATGCTGGCACAGCTTCTGTCATGATCACTGGTAAAGGCAACTATATCGGAACTGTTACAAAGTCATTTGTTATTGCGAAAAAAAAACAAACTATATCGGCAAGTTCCTATACCAAAACATATGGTTCAAAACCTTTTGCCCTAAATGCAAAAGCAGCAGGAAAGCTTTCCTACCGCTCCAGTAATAACAGCATTGCAACAGTTTCCGATACAGGAAATGTAACTTTAAAAAGTCCAGGGAAAGTAACTATCACAATCTCTGCAGCCGCAACGGAAAACTATAACGAAGCAACTAAACAAATAACTATCACGATCAGTCCAAAAAAAGTAGCAGGATTAAGTGTAAAAGCTGGTAAAAAGAAGTTAACTGTCAGCTGGAAAAAGGATAGCAAAGTGACGGGATATCAGATTACTTATGCACAGAACAGTAAGTTCACAAAAGGCGTAAAAAGTATAACGATAAGTAAAAACAGTACTATTAAGAAAGAAATAAAATCACT
>JBJEMB010000139.1:0-2476 GCA_051879455.1 Lachnospiraceae bacterium | reverse complement strand
GATGACGGAGTCTTTTATAGTATGCCGGAAGACTATAAAGATGGAAAAGAAGGTCTGTTGAAAGAAATTGATATGAATCTGCGGACAGAAGCACATAGCAAAGCGATTAATGACGATCTGAATTATCTGTCTCTGAAATGTGGTTTTGGAACAGAGCGATACCGGTTCGATTCTGCAGGAGTTAAAACTGCCACGGAAGTGATATCAGAGAATTCTGATATGTACCGGATGTTGAAAAAGCATGAGATCATTTTGGAAGACGTGTTGAAACAGCTGGTTAAAATTATTATCCGATTGGGAATAGTTTTAAAGGTTCCGGAATTGGAACCTGATTCGGAAATCACGATAGATTTTGATGATTCCATCATTGAGGATAAAGAAGCAGAGCGCCAGCAGGACAGACAGGATGTTGCTATGGGAGCAATGTCTTTGATAGAATATCGAGCGAAATGGTATCACGAAGATAAGACTACTGCAGAAAAGAATCTTCCTGAGCAGACCGGAGTGATTGAATAGTGAACAGAGAATACAAAGAAAAATTATCCAGGAAGATTGAGAATCATTTTTTTGATTTGGAAATGCGGATCATGGAAGACATTGTCAGACGGATTAAGCAGTATGGGAAGATTACCAGTACTGCAGACTGGCAGATTAACCGTCTGGTTGCTCTTGGAAATTCTTCCGAGGATATCGAGAAAATGCTGAAAGAAGCTCTGGATGCTTCCTATCCGGAAATGTTTGAACTGTATGATCAGGTCATTGACTGGGAATATGTCCGGAACAAAGATATCTATGAGCAGATTAATGCCAGGTTCATTCCCTATGAAGAAAATGAACAGCTTCAGCAGTTGACGGATGCACTTCGACGGCAGACTCAGGAGGAGCTTGAGAATATCACGCGTTCTTTAGGATTCTATCTGGATTACGGGAACGGGAAACGTGTTCTTACACCGCTTGCACAGGTTTATCAGGGATATCTTGATAATGCCATTATGGATATTGCTTTTGGTGCATTCGATTACAACAGTACATTAAGGCGAGTAGTGACGCAGTTTACTAATAGTGGACTACGAGTGATAGATTATGCATCAGGAAGATCTTACAGAGCAAATGTGGCTGCAAGAACAGCTGTCATGACAGGAATTTCTCAGCTGACCGGACACATATCTGATATGAATGCAGAAAAGCTCGGGACGGAATATTTTGAAGTTGCCTGGCATGCAGGGGCTCGTCCTTCTCATGCAGAGTGGCAGGGGAAAGTATGGACCAAACAGCAGTTATATGATGTTTGTGGTCTTGGCACAGTAACTGGATTACTTGGAGCTAATTGTTATCACGAATATTATCCGTTCTTTCCAGGAATATCGGAACGTAACTGGACAGATGAATGGCTGGAAGAACAGAACAGGAAAGAGAACACTCCGAAGGAGTGGAATGGAAAAGAATATACTACATACGAAGCCAAGCAGAAGCAGAGGCAGATGGAAACTGCCATGAGGGCGCAGCGCGAAAAAGTAGAGCTATTGAAAAAGGGAGAAGCAGATTCGGATGAAGTGATGCTTGCTAAATGTAAATATCAGGCACAACTTGATGAGTATGCTAGGTTCTCAAAGAAGATGGGACTTAAACAGGAGCGAGAGCGTATCTATTTGGATATGAAGGGAAGGATAGCACCGTCAAATCCGAAATACTCGAATTTTATAAAGAGTGTTGAAAAAAGAGAATCATCTGTTACAATAAAGAAAGTAAAGGATAAAGGAACTATAGAAGTGCATACAATAGGTAAAATTGACAAGAATATATATCGTTGTATAACAGAAGATATAGTAACAGATGAGGTTATTATAACGGATGAAAGAATACAACATATAAAGGAACGGCATCCGAATGATTACGAGAGATATTATAGATATCTTAAGAAAATTGTGGAAGATCCAGATTATATTGTGAAAACAAACAAACCAAATACGGCTTTGATTTTGAAAGAAATTGTTGAGTCAGAAGAAAAGCAGTTTAAAACGGTTCTTAGACTAACTACTTCAAAAGATAATCCAGAATACAAAAATTCAATTATTACATTTATGAAAATAAATGAAAAGGAATGGAGTCGCTTGATTCGAAATAAGCAAATTCTTTACAAAAAGGAATAAAAGTGCTATGATTTAAGTACCATAAAACAGGGAGCTGTTTGAGGTGGAGGATTTCGTACCCGTCCACACGCCGATGGCTTGACAGGGGAAACCCGAGAGACGCAGGAGAATGGTACGCCTGCCAAACAGCTTCTTGTTTCCTGGCAATTAAGTTTATTGATACCACCAGTCAGTAATGGCCGGTGGTATTTTTGTGCCAAATTTTAGGAGGTGAGTAGGATGGTATCAATTCAGATAACAGAGAATGGTATCCAGATGTCTGGTCATGCATGCAGAAAAGGTCCTGATGGAATTGATCGTGCATGTGCTGCGATATCTGCATTGAC
>JBJEMB010000138.1:0-2485 GCA_051879455.1 Lachnospiraceae bacterium | reverse complement strand
AGAGCTGACAGAGAAAGATAAGGAACTGAATGAAGTAAAACAGGAGCTTGAAAGACTGCGTGAAAAACTGGCACAATAATAAAAGACAAATCTTTGTTGATTTAGTTTCCTTTCTTGTGTTATTATGGTCTCAGAAAAGTAAAAGGAGAGCTTTATGAGCATTGTAAGAGGAGAGAACTCTGCAAACTAAATAGTTGCAGCACAGACAATCATTCCGTTGAGAAAGGTTTTATGTTTATGCATTGACGGGAGGAGTCTGTCCTGACATTGGCATGATTTTTGTGCCAGTGGTTCTGACTTACAAAGTGTCTCATATTTGGATATCCGTATATAGATATTGTGGCATGGCTGTATAGTCATGCTCTTTTTGATTCATGAAAAGTCGTGTTCTATAAAACTGTTTTTTGTAGAAGCTTCTCTCAGATAAAGGTTATAAAAATTGAATTTATGCCCTGTATGTGGGTGATTAATAGATATATCGGAGGAAATATGAATCAGGAAGAAAAGATTTTAGAATTTGATAAAATAAAACAGATATGGCTGGAATTTGCGATTACAGATAAGGCAAAACAGATGATAGAAAGTGTAACTCCCATTTTGTCGGAGAGAGAGTTAAATTACAGACTCCGTGAGACCGAAGAAGCAAGGCAGCTTCTGGAGATATGTGGGAATCCACCACTTATAAGTTTGAGTGGTATGGAAGAGATTTTAATGGCAGCTTCTAAAGGAGACTGTCTGTCGGCGAGTCAATTAGACAAGGTGAAAAATGCACTGGTGGCAGTGAAGCGTTTAATGAACTATCTGGAGAAAGGAAAGAACTATCATAATGCTCTGGCATATTATGAGGATGATTTGAACGCAATCGAGACTTTAAGAGAAGAAATTGAAGCGGCTATATTTAATGATGAAGTAGCAGATCAGGCATCAACGAGACTTCGTGAAATTCGTCGTGATATTTTACGAAATGAGGATAAAATGCGGGAAAAGGCAGAACAGATAATCCGGAATAACAAGGAATATATGTCGGATAGTTTCAGTACTTTTCGAAGTGGCCACCTATGCGTTCCTGTGAAAAAAGAGTACAAATTTAAAATTGCAGGAAGTGTAATTGATAAATCTGCAACAGGAAGTACGCTTTTTATAGAACCTGCGAGTGTGGCAAAATATTATGATGAGCTACAACAGCTCAGAATTGAAGAAGAGGACGAAGTAAAAAGAATTTTGTATACTCTCACAGTATTGGTAGACTCTTTTGCGGAACCTTTGAAACAAAATGTTTCTATTATTGAAAAACTGGATTTTGCATTTTCCAAAGGGAAACTGAGT
Organism: Lachnospiraceae bacterium; assembly: GCA_051879455.1. Taxonomy (GTDB): domain Bacteria; phylum Bacillota; class Clostridia; order Lachnospirales; family Lachnospiraceae; genus MD308. The sequence continues at coordinate 1,159 of JBJEMB010000138.1, read as the reverse complement.
CTGGAATATGACTGTACAAAACCGGATATTATTTTAGAAAGAGCTATTCGACTTACTGATGCCAGACATCCTTTGCTGGAAAAGGAGAGTTGCGTACCCCTTCAGTTTCGCATTGGAAATGGTGTTCAGGGAATCGTGATTACAGGTCCTAATACTGGTGGAAAGACTGTTGCGCTAAAAACAGTTGCTTTATGTTGTATGATGGCGCAATGTGGGCTCCATGTACCTTGTAAAAGGGCAGAGATCTGTATGTGCAGTAATTTCCTGTGTGATATTGGTGATGGGCAGAATCTGTCGGAAAATCTGTCTACTTTTTCTGCGCATATCACGAATGTGCTGGACATTTTAAAGAAGGTCAATGAAGAAAGTCTTGTGATTATGGACGAATTGGGTTCGGGCACTGATCCACAGGAAGGAATGGGAATTGCAATTGCCATTTTGGAAGAATTGAAAAAAAGCGGGGCATTATTTTTAGTAACGACGCATTATCCGGAAATCAAAACTTATGCGGAAAACGAAGAAGGAATTGTGAATGCCAGAATGACATTTGATGCTGATAATCTAAAACCACTGTATCAGATGGTGATTGGAGAAGCCGGACAGAGCTGTGCACTTTATATAGCAAAGCGCCTGGGAATGCCTTCTTATATGATGAGGAGGGCAGCAGAGGCAGCGTATGGAGAGAAAAACAGAGAAAATGTAAGTGTAGATTTTCTGACAGAGTTACTGAATGATGAGTGTGATAATAGAGAGGAATTACGAAAAACATCTACCCCAAGAGTAAAGAAACATAAGCCTGCAAAGAAGAAAAAGGAAATCCATTTCCGGCGTGGCGACAGTGTAATGGTGACACCTGATAAAAAAATCGGTATTGTATGTCAGGAAGCCAACGATAAAGGGGTACTTAGAATTCAGCTTCCAGGAAAGAAGATCTGGATCAATCATAAACGAGTGAAGCTTTTGGTGGCAGCAGAAGAATTGTATCCGGAGGATTATGATTTTTCGATTGTTTTTGACAGTGTAGAAAATCGGAAGCTTAGGCATGACATGGGAAGAAAATATGTAGATGGAGAGATTACTGTGGAAGAATAATATTTTGAAAGGAATGAATTTGGATTTGTAATTGTAAGACTATGGAAAGTGATGATACAATTATAAA
>JBJEMB010000137.1:1586-14064 GCA_051879455.1 Lachnospiraceae bacterium | reverse complement strand
AATATCTACTCAAGAAGGAGGCGAATCTTTTGTCTAAAGAAGGAAACTTTGTACACCCATATATGCCGAACAGTGTTCCGGAAATCAAGCAGGCTATGCTTGATGAAATCGGCGTAGAGAGTGTAGAAGAAATCTACAAAAGTCTGATTCCGGATGATCTTTTATATAAGGAGAGACTGGATCTCCCGGAACCAATCGTAAGCGAATACGAACTGAAAAAACATGTGATGGGAATTTTGAACAAAAACGTCACAACCGAGGAATACACAAGCTTCCTCGGAGCCGGATGCTACAAACATCAGGTGCCTGCAATCTGCGATGAACTAAACTCCAGAGGCGAATTTTTAACTGCATACTGCGGAGATACATACTCTGATCACGGTAAGATGCAGGCAATCTTTGAATACGCCAGTATGATGGGCGAACTTCTGGATGCGGACGTGGTCAGCTACACAACCTATGATGCAGGACAGTCTGTATCATCTTCTTTCAGGATTGCACTTCGCATCAAGGAGGCCGAAGGAAAACACAAAAACAGAATCCTCGTTCCTTCCACAATGAATCCGGAGATTTTATCACAGGCAAGATCCTACTGTAAAAATCTGGCAGAAATCGTGCAGGTAGAAATCGATAAAGAAACAGGTCGTATGAATCTCTCTGATCTTACCGCCAAATTAGAATCTGAAAATACAGCAGCTGTATTTGTTGAAAATCCATCGTACCTCGGATTTTTTGAGACTCAGCTTGAACAGATTGCTACGATTGCCCATGATCACGACGCACTTTGCATTGTTCAGCCGGAAGTTGCATCCCTCGGTATCATTGAAAGCCCTATGAATCTGGGCGCTGACATTGTCTGTGGCGATATCCAGCCACTGGGAATGCATATGCAGTTCGGCGGTGGTCAGGCAGGATTTATCGCATGTCAGCAAAACATCGAATATGTACAGCAGTTCCCAACCTATATGTACGGCATTGCAAAGACCAAAAAGGATGGCCGCTTCGGATGGGGACGTGCCATGAATTATCGCTGTTCTCACGGAAGCCGTGAAAATGCAAATGAATACTTCGGAACGGAAACCGGTCTTTGGGGAATCACAGCCGGTATATACCTGGCAAGCATGGGCCCTCAGGGTATGTACGACCTTGGCGCATCCATTTTACAGAAAACGAAATATGCCATTTTAAAACTGAGTGAGATCAAGGATCTTAAGGTAAATCTGTTTGGCGGCGCAAGCTTCCAGGAATTCGTCATCAATTTTGATGAAGCAAAAAAGACAGTAGAAGAAGTGAATCAAAAACTGCTTGAAAGACACATCTTCGGCGGAAAAGACTTAAGTAAAGACTTTCCGGAGTACGGTCAGAGCGCACTGTACTGCATCTCTGAGCTAACGACCGAAGAAGAAATCGAAACATTAAAATCCGCATTAGAAGAAATCGTGAGGGGGTGCTAGTATGGGATACATTCAAAAAGACCGTGATTTTCATGAAGCTCGCTGGGATGAGGCGATCATTATGGAACTTGGAACACCCGGAGAGCGCGGTGTACTGATCCCTCCGGTTTCAGACAACATCAAAGAAACTGTAGGAGATGCAAAAGATCTGGTTCCAGACGGACTGCTGCGAAAAAAAGCACCTGCTCTTCCGGAAATGTCTCAGATGCGGGTTCTCCGTCACTATATGAGACTGTCTCAGGAGACACTGGGAACGGATATCAACATTGATATCGGACTTGGAACCTGTACCATGAAATACAGTCCAAAGATCAACGAACAATTTGTGCGCTCCCAAAAAGTAACGGAAGTACACCCATATCAGGACGAAAGTACCATTCAGGGAATGCTGGAAATCATGTACCGCACAGAACAATATCTGAAAGCAATCTCCGGAATGGACGCCGTAAGCCTTCAGCCTTCCGGCGGTTCCCAGGCAATCTTTGCAAATGTTGAGACCATTCGTGCTTACCACGAGGCAAACGGCGAAGGAGAAAAACGTAATGAGATCATTACAACCATCCTTTCCCACCCTGCAAATCCGGGAACAGCCGCAACTCTGGGTTATAAAGTAATTACTTTATATCCGGACAAGGATGGCCTGCCGGATCTTGAGGCATTGAAAGCCTCTGTATCAGAACACACTGCTGCCCTCATGATCACGAACCCGGAAGACACCGGAATCTACAACGACAGGATCCGTCAATTCGTAGATATCGTACATAGTGTCGGCGGACTTTGCGTATACGATCAGGCAAACTTAAATGGTGTATTCGGGCTTACCCGTGCACGAGATGCCGGATTTGATATGTGTCATTATAACCTGCACAAATCATTTTCTTCTCCTCACGGATGTCAGGGACCGGCAGCCGGTGCACAGTGCGTCTGCGAAAAACTGGCAAAATATGTGGCATCACCAACGGTAGAATATGACGGTAAAAAATATTATCTCAACTACAACCATCCTGACAGCATCGGAAAACTCAGGAAATTTTATGGCGTCCCGGGTGTTCTTGTACGTACCTACGCCTATATCCGCTCCCTTGGACCGGACGGAATGAAGCAGATTGCAGAATTATCTATCTTAAATAACAACTATATGTTAAAGAAACTTCTGACCATCCCAGGCTTAAGCATGCCTATGGCAGAAGGAAAATTCCGTATGGAACAGGCCAGATTAAGCTGGCAGAAATTAACCGAGGACACCGGAGTTACAACCGATGATATCTGCAGACGAATCGTCGACTACGGATTCCAGGACTATTTCACAAGCCACCATCCAAGAGTCCTCCCGGAACCATTTACACCGGAACCGGTAGAGACCTATTCAAAAGATGACATCGACGAATTTGTAGAAGCTTTCCGCTCCATCGCGAACGAAGCATATACCAATCCGGAGATTGTTAAGACCGCACCACATAAAGCAGCCTTGTCAACACTGATCGATGAATCTTATCTGTCAGAGTGGGACAAATTTGCCACAACATGGCGCGCATACAAAAAATATCTGAAAGAAACAGAAGTATAAGGAGACATAATAATGTTAGCAGTAGTAAAAGAACACGAAGGACCGGGATTTTCCGTAAAAGACGTCCCAATGCCGGTCTGCGGTGAAGAGGATGTTATCGTAAAAGTCAAATCTGTAGGCTTTTGCGGAACCGACGGACCGATTCTTGCAGGGACACGAAAAGTACCGTGGCCATTAATCCCGGGACATGAATTCGCAGGAGATATTGTCGAGACAGGCTCTAAAGTGACCGGTTGGAACATCGGGGACAGAGTCAGCGCATGCATCGTCATCGGATGTGGCAATTGTAAATACTGTATCGAAGGAGACGAGTCCCTCTGTGACAATCTTATAGAAACAGGAATCCATGTGGACGGCGCATTCGCAGAATATGTCAGAGTACCGGCAAAGGTACTTGTAAAATTAAAAGACTCTACAAGCTATGATTTCGGTGCTGCGATTGATCCAATCGCATCTGCATACCGCACCGTAAAATCAATGCCGCTGACCAGCAAAGATACCGTTCTTGTTCTCGGACCTGGTCCGATCGGTCTGTATGCAGTCCAGTTATTAAAGCTTCGCGGAGCAAGAAAAATAATCGTTCTTGGAGCAGACTGTGACAAAGACCGCCTCGAAATGGCATTAAAGCTTGGAGCAGACTATGTAATCAATAACTCCATAGAAGATCCTATCGAGAAGATCAAAGAGATTACAAATGGTGAAATGCTTGATTACGTACACGATTGTGCCGGAGCAGTTCCTCTTGTGGACACTGCAATGAACGCCTTAAAGAAAAAAGGAAATTACTATATCACAGGACTTTTCCACGCTTTGGCACCGACTGATCTTGGAAAAGTTGTAAGAAGCGAGATTACAATCCACGGAACCATCTGCTATACAAGAGAAGAATTCAGAGAATGCTTAGACCTCATCGAAGATGGAAGAATCCAGGTGGAACCACTGATCACACACCATTACGCATTAAAAGACATGCAAAAAGCATTTGATATGTTCCAGTCCAGACAGGCAATCAAGATCATGCTTCATCCGGAAGAGTAACAAAGCCTAAAAAACCCCTGACTTAAGCTCTTATAAAAAAGCTCTATGTCAGGGGTTTTCATTTTCATCAAACTCAAATATTACATCTAATACAGAAGCGAATCAATAAACTCTTTATTTGCATCAAAGTCAATCTCTAATACTGCCATTCCATTATATGATACCGACTGATAAGTTCCGTCCTGCGGCACACAGGCCTGCTGTGTTTTCAGATTATCTGTCGCAAGCACTTCTTTTGCCCAGGAATAGATCTCTGTGGCGCTCATATTTGTCTTTACCTGCGTCATACAGTAATTAATCAGCGGAAGAATCGTTGTCGGATCTTTCTGTTCCATCACTTGATTGTATATTCCATACATAACGCTTCTCTGTCTTCTGGTACGCTCAAAGTCACTTCCGAGAGTTCTGTTTCTCGCATGTGCAAGTGCCTGTGAACCGGTAAGCGTCACATCTCCCGCAACAATGTCCGGCATTCCGTTCTGCCTGTAATATTCCGCCTCTTCTTCCGTGATCGGAACCGTGACACCGCCAAGCTCGTCGATGATTCCAACCAAGTTGTCAAAACTGATCGTCATATAATTCTGAATGTCCAGCCCGTAAGTTTTATTCAGGGTATTGATCGTAAGACCGACACCGCCATACGCATAAGTATGTCCCAGCCTGCTCTTTCCGTGCCCATCAATCTCTACCAGTGAGTCACGTAAAAATGATATAATTGTTGCCTTATTCTGCTTTTTATTAAATGAGACAAGCATCATACTGTCAGAGCGTCCCATATCTGCATCCGGATCCCTTGTGTCCGTACCGACCAGCAAAATGTTAAAGACATCTTTATCTTTCTGCTCTTCTTCGGCGATCTTTACCTGATCCGCAGTCGGATCTACATCCTCCGGCGATACAATATCGACTTTATCTTTGTTCAGGATCCAGAGAACTCCACCGATCAGTCCAAAAAAGATAATAAACAAAATCAGCAAAAATGTTGTTAAAACCTTATGCCTCTTTATAAATCTCATCTTCTGTGCCTCCTATTCCTTGATTACCCTTCCATATTTATCTTGCGTACCTTTTTTGCCTTCTTTATAGTGACCGTAAGCTCCGTAACGGCCATAACCGCCATAGCCACCATAGCCGCCATAACCGCCATACCGTTTATAACCGTAGCCGTAACCATAACCATGTCCTCGACCGGAAGTATCACCATTGTACACATACCCGATAATATGGATACCACTCATAGCCAGAGCCTGAACACCTTCCCGGATCTGGCGCATCTTTGTATAATCATTGCGGATCACATAAAGCGCTGCATCCGCATACCTTGCAAGCAGGGGCGCATCTGCCAGAAGCTCTGACGGTGCTGTATCAAGAATTACAATATCTGCCTTTTTACTGACCGTCTTTATGAATGCTTCCATCCCCTTTGTGCTAAGAAGCTTCGAATCCTTATCATCTGCTTTCCCGCCATACAGAATATCTAATTGCCCTCCAGACACTTCCACCGGAACAATCGCTTCTTTTAAAGATACCTTTTTCCTCAGCACTTCTCCAAGTCCCGGATGTCTTGTATGCTCATTCATCACACCGGCTACAGACGGATTTCTCAGATCACAGTCAACCAAAAGCACCGTCTTTCCCTGCTGTGCAATGGAAATCGCAAGGTTCACCGCCAGAGTAGTCTTTCCCTCTCCCGGGATCGAACTGGTGATAAGAAGCGTTTTCAAATTATTCTCTTCCATATCTTTCATCACTTTTACTCTGAGCTTACGTACCGATTCCAGATACACTTGCGGAATTCTTTCATTCAAAAGATTCACTGCATTGTGGAACGTATCTTTTTTTCTCTTTTTCGCCCTGATATAAGGGATGCTTCCGCAATCCGTTAAGTTCAGTCCCTTTTTCAGTTCTTTTTTCGATTTTACAGTTCTTCTGGTCAAAGCGTATAACACGATGAATATACAGCCAAGCATCGCGCCCTTTAGTGCTCCTCTTTTATAAGAACCCCGGATGGTCTCCATTCGCCCTGTGTCTGTCGGGATTCCGGTTTCATCAAGAACCGTCAGAGTCGTCTGACCAAGAACAAATTCCGCAACCTCCGGATAATTATTAAGCACAGACTGTAAAATATTGTAGGCCATCTGTGGGTCACCGGACGACACCGATACTGTCAAAAGGTTCGTCCCTTCATCCGCTTCTGCTGTGATGGAACCCGGTATGGATTCTACACCCATATCTTCCGCGATCACATCCTCAAGCACACCACTGGTCATAATATACGGAAAAAGCTGCGCCATCTCCTGCGCGGAACCGTAACTTCCCGAAGCAGATGAAACCGATACAGTCGCAGATGCCACATAATTCGGTACGTATCCTGTACTGACAGAGAAATAAGCTTTTACCGCAAAAATAAGAGCTAATCCTATCACGAGCCACCAGAATTTTCTGATCCCATGGTAAAAATCAGTCAGTAAATACGTGATATCTATTTTTTCAGGCTTACTTCCTTCTTCATTTCTAACGCTATATTCTTCCATAACCCTTAATTACCCCTGTTTTTGCCATAGTTTCCATATTTACCATAACGGCCATATCTGCCGTATCCACCAATCGGTCCCTCCGTCAGTGTCTCAAATGTTTTAACACTGTTTAATACTACTCCCAGTACCTTCGAATGATTATCTCTGAAATCATCCAGGATCTCATTTACATCCTCAGACAGCATGTAGTTTTGCTTTGTAACAAGCATTACTGCATCCGCCTTCTGGGCAAATATCTGTGCGTCACCAATCAGCCCGGCCGGCGGTGTATCAATAATAACGTAATCTGCAAACTTTCGGCATGCATTCAAAAGCTTTGGCAGTCTGTCACTCTGGAGAATCTCCGTTGAAGAAGAATAACAATTCTTTCCTCCGATAAAATACAGATTTCCGTCACCTCTCCTCAGCATAACATCATTGAGCTGACCGTTTCCTTTTAAATATTCTCCAAATTCATGCTTCTCATCGACTTTCATATTAAAGATCAGAAACTGTGAAGGTCTTCGTATATCGCCGTCAATGAGAACCACTTTTTTTGACTGTTCAGAAAGCGTCAATGCCAGATTAGCCGCAACCGTTGATTTACCTTCATTTTCTGCCACACTGGTCACAACCAGCACCTTTCTGTCATCTTTATCCATCTGATACTGAACCTTTGTCCCAAGCTTTTTATAGCCTTCCACAAAACGGAAGCTCGCAATGGGATTATCGATCAGCACCGTTCCTTTTTTATGGCGGATCCATCCCTTAAGTGTCTTATATTTTTGCTCATAAGCAATTGCTCCGAGACTTCTGGCATCCAGCTTTTTCTCGACTTCCTTTTCCTGTTTTACCGTGTCATTCATATAAGACAAAAGACCGAACAGAACGATACAGATGGCAAGTCCACCGTAAAATCCTTTCTTTTCTGCCTCCCTCACATTCAGAGGATTGTCCGCAGAATAGGGAACTTTCGGTTCTTCCAGCACATTCATGACCGCATTTCCAATCGTATAGAAGGAAACCTCTGTGTAATGATCCATAATCGTACGGATCACATCGATCGCATACTTCGGTGTATCCGCAGTTACTTTTAAGACAAGAAGGTTCGTTCCTTCTATGACTTCAGCAGATATCTTCGCATTCAGTTCTTCTACATCCAACTCTTCACAGATCGTCTTCTTCATAATGGTACTTTTCAGGATCTTTTCAAAGGTCTGCGCCATCGTATTTGCCGAAGACAAGTTGCTGTACATATTGGCATCATCTTTTGACGCCACAACAAAAGTTGTAGATGTGGTATATTCCGGCACATAGCGAACATTGACAACCACATGCATGAGCATGGCACCTGCCAGTGCCCCTAAAAGGATCACCCACCAGTTTTTTAAAATATCCAGTAATAGTGTGAAGGGCTCAATCTCTGTATCAGGCATGACTGCCATATCATTTCTATTCTTCTCCATCTTCTTCCCCCTCCACTACAACAAACAGCTTCGTTACTCCTTTTGAAGCACCTTCCGCTTTGTAGCTATACTCAATGGTATAGACTCCCGGTTTGGAATAATCTACATTGGACTTGACCTTGACATCATCTTTTGTTGCGGTCAGCATGGCTTTATCCTCTTTAAAGCTATATTCTGTACCGTTTTTCTCAATACCGGTAAGATAATCTTTTGGCTTGATTTCCTTTCCGACTTCTGTATATGCAATGTACTCTGAAAGCACCGGATATTCTCTATAACTCTCCTGCCTGTCTGTATTATCAAGCACCGTAATCTCCACCGGCACTGCACACACATCACCGGCACTGTTGCTGGCCTGAATCGTAAGACCATATGTTCCGGCCTGTGAATAGGCATAAGTAGATTCCAGATTTGTCCTGATCTGACTTGTAATATCTCCATCCAGACAATCTTCGGCTGTCAGATTTTCCTCAAAATTCACCTTATCCATCTCTGCCACCGAATACCGCATCGGTTTTGTCATATGGATCTTTGGTGAAGTATAATCTTCATACTCTACTGTCCTCTCCAGCGTTCCCACCTGATTGGCTTTATCAAAAACAACATAGGAAACTGTCCGCTTCGTTCCCTTTATGAAATGAGACAGTGACGCAACTCGAACAGACTTTGTAAGATCACCATCGCGGTCATCCTTTGCCTTGATTCCCTTAAGCAGAGCAGCGTTCATATCTTCTTCCTTGACACTGACTTTGATCGTATCTTCATCGCACGTAATAACCGGAGGCTTATGGTCTTCCACAATTCTGGACTTTACCGTATATGTACCAAACACTGCACAGGATACAATAAATACCAGACATATCATCACTCTCAGTTTTCTCATGGCATTCTCCTTAAAACTTGCTAATAATTTTGAAATGGAATTGCTTTTCTTTTTAAAATCGGCTGGTTATTGCAGATTCTCTCCGGGTTATCCTGAAACATCACGTCTACCACTCTCTGGGGATACTCTGCATTTAGTTCTTCATAAGCATCCAAAAGATATGGCGTCCTCTGATATGGACTGTGGGCATCACTGGCCACCACCGATACAAGATTATGCTTTATCATCCGGTATGCTGCCCGCTGCGCTCTTCTTCCGAATTTTCCCATAAGGCTTCCTCTGTTCACCTGGATCACATATCCGAGGGTTCTCCACCGGTAAGCGACCCGAAGATCTTCCTGTATAAATTCATATCTCTCCGCATGCGCGACTACCGGCTTCGCACCAACTGCTTTCACACGCTTTAAAATGTCTGTCGCATAATCCGGATCCTCATCAAAAGAAAACTCCAGAAGCACATAGCGGCTCTGATTTAACGGCATAATCTTTCCGTCTACTAAAAGATCCGGAAGATCATACGTCGCAAACGCCTCCATCCCCGGAAGGAGCTGTACTGGGATCCCTTCCCGCTGGATTGCCTCAGACGCCTGCATAAACACCTGCACGTAAGCATCACCAAAATAATTATCAAACATTCCCGGAATATTACAGTGCGGTGTGGCAACAATTGCCGTCACTCCTATGTCAGCCGCCATAGCGGCCATCTCAAGGGTATCATAGATATCCCTCGCTCCGTCGTCGATTCCCGGCAATATATGGGTATGTATATCAATCATCTTATCATCCTTTATTAACACGATAATATGTAATTATACCATATTTTCCATTTTATGTATACCATTCTAAAAATCCATTGCCATTTTTCCAGCCTCTTCTTCTGAAAGTTCTGTAATCCTTGTCTCCATGACACGATAAACTCTCTGGCACATATTCAGCACGCTCGGTCTGTGTGTCGTCACAATACAGGTCTTATTCGGCTTCTGATTGATAATGTTCTTAAGCACTCTTCTCTCTGTTGTCACATCCAGAGCAGATGTTGCTTCATCTAAAAGTAATACCGGCGCATCCCGAAGAACCGCTCTGGCAATGGAAATTCTCTGTGCTTGTCCTTCTGAGAGCCCTCTTCCCTTTTCGCCAATGCTGCTGTTGATTCCATCCGGAAGCTTTTTCACAAATTCCCACGCACATGCAATCTTAAGTGCTTCTATGATCTCTTCATCCGTTGCCTCTTCTTTCACCATACGCATATTCTCGGCTATAGTTCCGGAAAGAATCGTATTTCCCTGAGGAACATAGGCAAACAGATGCCTTGTCTCCGCATTCATCTCGACCTCGCGTCCATCTGAGGCAATCACAACTGTCTGCCCCTCTTCCGGACGCACCAGCCCGAGGATCAGACGGATCATTGTTGTCTTACCTTCTCCGGATGGCCCCACCAGTGCCACAATCTCACCCGGGCAAGCCTTAAATTCTGAGCCTGTCACTACCTTCGTCCCTTCCACGTAAGAAAACTCCACATCTTTCATTCGAACCTGGAACCCATCTTCTGCAAACTTATCAAGCTCTGCACTTTCCGGAATATGTACCTCTTTCGGAAGTTCCACAAGCTCTCTGATACGATGTGCCGACACAGAACTGTTCAAAAATGACGGAATAATTGAAACTACATTGCTGAATGCACTGGACAGATTACTTCTCTGCTGTAAAAACAATGTCATCGTTCCATAAGTAATATCGTGAGTCCACAGCCGGAACAGACAGTATCCAAACGCAAGAAACTGCACTGCTGTTCCCATCAGCGTCATCACGATATTCGTCTTAATTGAAAACATATTGTACTCAAGGCTTATATCCTTAAACTGACGCTGCCACCAGCGCATCTTTTTACTGTAATAAGGTGCGATTCCAAAGGATTTTATCGTATCAAAGTTATAAAACGCCTCTACCTCAAAGGTCATAAGCTTACTGCTCATCTCCCGAACTTTCATGTTATATTCTCTCTGCTTCTTTATGAGAAATTTTGACATCAGAAGCATAAACGGCGCGCTGGCAAATGCAAGGATAGCCATGATTACATCATAATGCATAATGACAATAAACGTCGCTATAAAATTATAGATTGCAATGATAATGGTCGGAAGCCAACTAATCGCATTTCCACTGACTGTACTGATATCTCCGTTAAAACGGTTCAGCACGTCACCATTGGAATACTTATTTAAAGAAAGCCAGTCCGCATCCACAATCTTATCAAAAATATCCGCCTGAATATCATTGTTGATATAAATGCTGAGTTTTGTAGAAATACGATTGATAATACTGCCAAATACCAGGCTGAATATAGTACTTCCTACCATTACAGCTATCAAAATGCCAAGCTTCTCCATCTTATATCCCGTTATGATATCAATCAGGTACTTACTTGCCACACTGCTTACCAGCCCGAGAGAAGTACTGAAAATACCAAGGATTGTGTAAAATGCAATCGCCCCTTTGTATTTTTTGCTATAAGAAAAAATCCATTTCCAGTCATCAATGATCTCTGAAAAAGTACCATCTTTCCATCTGCTGATCAAGATATCCAGTGATTCAAATGAAAGCTTCTGACTCTCATCATTTTTATTACCATCCATAGTCTGTTCTCTCCTATTTAAAAAGACTACTGTAGATAAACACCTACAGTAATCCCTCCTCTTCCGTCGCAAATCCTTCCTCAAGAAGCATATCTAAAAATCCATTTACATCCCGTGTCGCAGCAGTTTCATCTGTTTCAAATTCTTCCATGACTTTTGCAACAATTTCTTTTCTATCCAATCCTTTCGCAACACATTCCCATAAAAATGCTGCTGAATCATTCAATGTAATCAGCCCATTAATTTTCTGACTGGCACTACCGGTGGGAACAACAACCTGCTCCCCTGCAACATTTCTAAGAATATATTCCGGATTAAGCTTCATATCCATTCCTCCCCACAATATTGACAATGTCAGACTCTACATTTCTGACTATTCACTACGCATATACACAAACAGGCTTCCGCCATATTCTAAATATACCTGTGTCAGGTTATATTTGTCAAGCTCACGCCCTATATATCCACGTTCTGTGATAAATAAAACATCTGCTTTTGCCTCATTAATATATCCTTCCACCTCTTTCGCAATATCAGAGTCATAAGAGGACAACTCCGTCTGATCCGTAAAATACCGGTTACTCGGCATCTTATCCAAAAGCAAAAAGTAAGAATAATCTGTATCCAGAGCAAAAAATTCATATCCCGGGTTCTCTGCTTCATAGCTCTGTGCATCCTCATAAAATTCAGATACCACATCAGGCACTCCTGCGCCCAGAAAAGAAACATAATTTTTCAGTGGTACAACAGATAATCCCAAGACTAGCAAAAAACCTATTCCTTTTGCTACAGCCATGTAACGTCCTTCTTTCTCTGAACAAAGAACTGCTATACCCATTATCACAGCAGGAAGCGCCGCCAAATAATAATACCAGCGATTATCTCCACCCAGTAAAAATAATCCTCCTGCCAAACTGCTAA
>JBJEMB010000137.1:0-1486 GCA_051879455.1 Lachnospiraceae bacterium | reverse complement strand
GTCCCGATTATGACATATCTTTCCGGGGCGAAAGAAAACAGCATATCCTCCCGCAATGAAAGGCAGGCACCATTCAAAAGTACTGTTTCCTGCTGCACAGAGCGCCGCATAAACAATAGTTCCCAAACCTAGACATACTGCCACGGTTTTCTCAGAGGCAAACCGCCTGATTGTCTGTGCCATCAAACAAGAAAATACAGCAAAGCTTATCACTTCCAGGATAAAAATACCCATTCTTCCGGCAATAAGCCACCCGATTGTCTGTATAAGAAAATAAAGCGGACCACCCATAGCAAAAAGATCCTTGTAGGGCAAAGCATTTCCCTCTGCCCATCCTTTTCCAATCAGCATCGCTGCAGAAGCGGTATTATTACCGTAATCTCCAAGTAAAAGGCTGTATATCGGACTTGTGTGGGAAGCAAAGATAAGTATCACTGCTACCAATAACAAAAATAAGCCTCCCCATCTGATACAGTTATTTTTTTTCACCAGACATTCCTCCTTTTAGATTTCCAGTGCATCCTTCAACACAGTTACCGCATCACGCTCCTTTGTGCAAGCATAATGCCAGACAGGAACCTCCGCGAGAAGTTCCCCTATAAGCCCCATTGCACATTCCACATACTCATCATCCCAATAAGCAACCGTAATCTGAGGGTAGATCATACGAAATGCTTCCCTTGCCGGAAGTCTTCGCACAACATTTTCTACATTCTTAGACAACATAACAATATGACTCAACGGTTCCACACTTTGCAAATGAATGCCGCTTGTCCCGCACATCGGGCAGCCACAGACAAACCACCGCCCGTCGAATTTTCTTAATACACTGCGGTCCCCATTAATAATTTCAGCGCCTGCGCACTCTTTCCAAAGCTCCGCCTGCGTACTCTTTCCCGTCTGACTTGGAGCGCTGAACACAAGCCCCTTCTCTCCAATCTTAATATGGCTGCTGTGCAAAACCAGCCCGCCAAACTGAATCAAGATCTGTTCCAGACAGAGATACATCAGAAGTTCAAATCCCTCTCTCGCCCTATCTATTAGAATCTCTGCGCTGGCATAATAGCAAATGCCTTCCCTTTTTCCCAGAACACTGACCTCAGAATAATATTTCTCCTGCCATAAAAAAGCACGAAGAAAGCTTCCGTCTGCTTTTCGATATTCATGAGACCAGAGAGTCTCACCTACCCTTTTTGCATCATCCATGAGTATCGGAATATTATCTACCTGCTCAAATCGAAAGGAATAATCCGCATTTTCCGGATCACACTGAAAATCCTCCCCATTTGCAGCATAGAACCAAAAAGGGCTGACAACTTTTATAACAACTCCTGCAATCTTATAATATGTTTCATACATTCTCTCTTCTAAGCCTCTCCAATTCTTCTTTCAAAAGTCCTGCATAAGCTTCACTGAACCGACACAGATATTCCGGCGTGCCATCTACCTTTCCTGTCTCACAGAAAGCCGCCGCTGCGCACACCGG
>JBJEMB010000136.1:0-2503 GCA_051879455.1 Lachnospiraceae bacterium | reverse complement strand
CATCCATCTTCATCACATCATTTTTCTTTTCTGCAAGTCTATCTTTTAGTGAAGGACGTTCTTTCTTCTCATCACGCTTTTCCGCTTTCTGCTTGGCACGTTCTCCGGCACGGTCACTGCGGAACAGCTCATGCTCTTTTGCATCATACTCATACACATGATCCGAAAGTCGTTCCTGCGGTGCCACCTGTGTCTGGTTCACTTCCTGCACCATCTGTTCAAGGTCTTTTAGCTCCATCCCGGCATCTTTCGGGATAATCAGCGTTTCATGCACAGATGAAGGCAGCACATAGAAATCTCCAACCTTGTCTGCAATTTCCTGTCTTATATCATCATTTAATATAGTGGCAGCTCCATTTACCTTCGTGTCATTTGTCAGTACAAACATTGTTTCAGGAACATCCGGTATCATCTGTGACGCCATTTCCCTTGCCTCTGATATATCCATATCATTATCTCTTGCGATATCCTCAGCCATCATTTCTATAATGGTCTCGCTCATTCCCTTGAAGTTGTATGGCTGTAAAACATCCATGTTCTGAAGCGCCTGATCGTGTAAGTCCTCAAGGGTAATTCCATACCTATCCATCAGAGCATCTGTAATCGTTATGGTTGCAGTACCTTCCGCATTTTTGTCCATTAAAATCTGATACACAACCGCCAGATCTTCCACCTTGGTGTATGGTTTATCCTCAAGGAACTGCCTGTTGGCTTCCTCATTGATGAGTTTGCACACAATCTTGTCTTTTACGTTATCAAAATCAGTAACCGCAGATACATCCATATCATGGTCAATATAATGTGCCTGATATGTGGCTGCAATCTGCCCAAGCACATCATCCATCTCAGCTCCATCCTGTATCTGCTCAAAATACTGATTCAGATATACGGTTGGAGAAATATTGCTTTCTTCTGTCCGGATTGTCAGACCATCCAAAACACAGTCATTATTCTTTACTACCTGATGAACAGAAACCGTTGCATCTGCAAATTTCTCCGGTAAGAAATCCTGTATCTGCTCTTTAACCTGTTCTACAAAATCCTTATATTCCATTACTTTCTCTCTCCCTTCCCAGTGTTCTTCTGTGATTTGTCTACCAGCTTTGATGCTTTCGTCCCATACAACTGATAACGCTTCATCATGCTCTGCTTGTTTGTTTCCGCAATTTCTTTTTCTAACTGTTTCATTCCTGGTTTCCTCCTTACTCTGCATGTGTTCCAAAAGAAAAAGATGTATTATCCTGTTTCTTTGTACTGAATTTTGCTTTTACATCTGCTACCTTATTTTCCAAAGCACCAAACATAGCCTCTACCTGCTCCGCTGTATATTCATATGCGGACCTGTTGGCAAGGTGTTCCAATCTTCCAATCGCATCAATCGCTTTGTTCATGCGGTATTCTCCAAGGCGGATGAACTTCTCCGCTTTGGTTTCATTATTCTTTGCCGCAGGTTCCTCATCCTGTGTTCCGGCTCCGTTTACAGTTACATTTTCATTTACTTCACTCATGTTCGTATCCTCCATTTTTCTATGCTGTTACTTACCTCTTTTTACAAACTCCAGCTTGACCTTATACTGTGAGCCTTTGATTTCCTTGCCATCTTTGGTATAGGAATAATCCTCAATTCCTTCCGGAATCAGGTAGGCATCGTAAGTGCCTTTCTTTCCCTTTAAACCTTTAACGAAAGTCTTTTTCCCCTCCAGCATACTCTTAATCTGCGTATCGGAAAGTACAGTCCCCATTGCCCTGCCAACATTCATACCACACTTATTTTTGCAGTAGGCTCCATATTTTCCCTTTACAACATCACCGCCACATTTCGGGCATTTTCCAAGGGCTTCCTGTGCGCTCTGATTTCCTCCAAACATGGATTTCTGCTCATCACTAATGCTGTGATAGGTATGTACAAGGTTCTTTACCATATCCGCAATGCCATCCATAAACTCCTGCATGGAATACTCGCCCTTTGCTACAAGGGTAAGGGCATTTTCCCAATCAGCGGTAAGTTTCGGGGACTTCACCACATCGGGAAGCACCGTAATCAGCTTCATTCCGTCCTCTGTGGGGATCATCTGCTTTTTCTCACGCTTTACAAAACCGTCCTTAACTAACTTCTCGATAATGTCTGCTCTGGTGGCAGGTGTGCCAAGTCCTTTACGCTCCACATCATCTCCCATATCTTCACTTCCGGCTCGCTCCATTGCAGATAAAAGAGAATCTTCCGTAAAGTGCTTTGGGGGATTTGTGTAATGCTCGCTGATCTTCGTCTGCACTCCGTCAAAGGTCTGTCCCTCAGAAAGCTCCGGCAGTTTCTTATCCTCCTGCTCTTTATCCTCCGTTGTCTTAAAAGAACGTTTAAAGTCATCCTCAAAATCTTTCCACCCGTTTTTTAAGACCGACTTGCCGGAAGTGGCAAAGGTGTATCCCCCACATGAAAGCTCTGCCTTTACCGTTTCATAAAGATGTTTCTCCCCCGTAGCACACAGCAGTCTGTTGGCCACAA
>JBJEMB010000135.1:0-2537 GCA_051879455.1 Lachnospiraceae bacterium | reverse complement strand
ATCGGAATTATAGTCTTTGATAATCTGTGCCAGTTTCTGGAGAGCCGACATTGCCCGTGCCGGTTCCTGCATTTCTGTCAATAAGGCTGCGTAATTGTTGAGCTGAGGGATACTGTCATTGGTATAAAGCAGATTATACTGTTCCAGTAGCAAGATTCCCTTTTCCATGTGCTCTTTTGCAAGTTCTGTCTGAACGTTCATGCGGTAAAGACCACCAAGATTCGCATGAAGGTTGGAAACAAGGTGGGCATTCCCTTCTGTGATTTCTTTGATCTGTGCAAGTGCTTCTTTTTCCAGTTTGATGGCTTTTTCTGGTTTTGTTTCCATGGTTGCCTGATAATCCAGCAACAGTGCCCGGTCAGAAGCAGTGCCATAAGTATTTCCTTTTAAAAGTTGCTTCAATTCTCGGAGTATCTCTCTCATACCCTTTTGGTAGTGGTATTTCTCCATATATGGGAAGACATCCTCTAAAAACAGAAGGTATTTGGACATATCATCTTTTTCAATCAGGTGAATGATATTTTCCACTGTCTGGAACATTTTTTTATAATAGCTGACTTCCGTACCATGCATCAAACATATTTTTTGCAGAGAATTCAGCAAAGTGTGGCAGTTTGTGACGGAAGGTCTGGTTTCAGAAAGGGCAATTTCCTGAATCATTGGATGCAGGGAAATGGTATGCCGGGTGTTTGCCTGTACAAAACCTGTCTCAATCAGGTCATTGATGTCATTTAAAGTAGCCAGTCCAAGCCAGTCAGCAAAGATGCGGGCTGAAATACCGGCAGGAGGAAGAAAACACAGATCACGCATGATATCCTGTTGTTCCTGTGAAATGGAATAAAGGGAGAACAGGGTGTGAATATGGTTATAGTAAGTAGCCTTGTTGCTCTGTCCGTCTTTGATAGCACTGATTTTGTCTTCATTTTCAAGGGATGCCTTTTCCTTCCTGAGTTTTTCCAGTAATTGCTCAGGAGGCAAAATCCCATTTTCCAGAAGTTTTGTCGCCAGTTCTACCGCAAAGGTATGGCGGTGAACAGTTTCTATGATCTCTTCTACAAGTGTCCGGCGTTCTTCTGCTTCCGAATAAAATGCAGATGCCAGCTGAAACAAACAGGAGGGTTCCCGTATTTCTTTTAGCTGCAGAATGCAGTGTCCATCAAATTTACTCCTTGTCGTAAAAAGAATCCGGCACCGATATTTCAATATTACTGACAGGAAACTGTCCTGTGTGGCAGTGATATTGAAATTGTCTATGATAAGGAGGGTATCATCCTTCAGAGAGCGAAGAAAACGGTTGTGCTTCCGGAATCGTTCTTCTTCACTGTCTTCCGGCAGATCGTCAGTGAAATCCATATCTGTAACTGACTGATGTAAATCTCCGGTATATTCGACATAAAGGATGTTGGTATAATATTTTTTGTATTGTTTCGCATATGCTTTCGCCATCTCACTCTTTCCGATTCCGGCAATCCCATAGAGAAATACTTTGCTGTTTTCTTCCAGCATTGTATGTAATTCTCCAAGTTCCTCTTCCCTTCCTACAAAATGGCGGCATGGTCTGGGTACTTCGCTGTCCATGATATAATCCAGGACAACCGGAGAGAGGGCGCCTCCTGCGATGAGCTTCTGGTTTCTGGTATCCCTTTTGACAAATTGACGCTCCATACCAAAGGAGATCAGCTTTGCCAGAAACAGGAGCCGTGAATCCGCAGGTTTGTACAGCAATGCCAGTTTATTCTTTTTCGCTTCGGAGACGGTGGCATCCTGCATAAACAGGGTGTAAACATCCTGCAGTGCCTTGCTGCAGTCGGTCATCAGTGGCAGAAGATTTTGATGTATTGTTTCAGCCAGTTTTTCCTGCTTACTTGGTTTGGCATAGTAAGTAGAAATTTTAGGGCTGATCTTCGCCTGTCCTGTCATCCAGCGGCAGACCAATCCGTTGTCCAGAGAAAACTCTTTACTTTCCGGGCTGCCCATAAAATCCTCAAATACTTCATATAAAAATTCAGGCTGGCTCATCTGGTTACTTTCGCTGATATGATTTTTTAAACATGTCATTATAGAGCTAAAATCGCATCGATCCAATCGCAATCCCACCTTTTCGTATCATTTCTTCTTTTATCTGGTACTAAATTTCTTTTATCATAGCACAAACATATGTTCTGCACAATGGTATTTCAATATTGTGAATAAAAGTAACAGGGAAATAGTCAATCTGCTCTCAATTTCTGTTCAATGAGAATCTAAAAGTTTTCCTGTAGAATGACCACAGAATAAAAACAGGGAAGGAGAAGCTTGTGAAACAGAATGTTGAATTTGAACGGTGCATTGATTTTCTTGTGCGGATGTTAGATAAATACGGCGAAGAGCTGCTCCGGGAACTGGAGGAAGAAAAGAAAAACAATGGACAGGAGAAAACAGAAGAAAATGAAAAGGAAAAAGAAGCGGCAGCTTCCTGAGATGAGAATTCCAGGGCTGCCGCTTCTTTTATGAGAAGAGCATTATTCTGTGTCTTGAGCCTGCATTTCTGACAGCAT
>JBJEMB010000134.1:0-14391 GCA_051879455.1 Lachnospiraceae bacterium | reverse complement strand
CATTATCTTCCACACCAAAATAAACAGTTCCACCTTTACTATTAGCAAACGCAATAAGTTCATCTACCGCTAACGCCACACGTTCCTTCATGCTGGAAGCTTTTACCCAAGATTTGAATTCTGTGTCAATGGATTCTCCCTTTTGAAGTACTTTTTCAAACTCTACTATAGTCACTGAATCACCTCTTTTCTAGGAATTTATTTATAACAATACTTTCCCCAACTACTACAATATATTTATGGGTAATACCCTTTACAGCCAGTAATGAATTACCCATCTTGTTGCTTAAGCTGTATAATGATGAAGTAGTATGTCGTTCCCCTTCTTGGACTTCGCGTCCGTAATTTAAGGCTGATAACCAGCTTCGCATTTGCAGCGTTCGTTTTATACAGGTGGAATGGTCCTAGGTACATTCGTGTCACAACACAGTAAATTAAATAGGCAATGAGTAAAACTGGTATTTATCCATTGCAATAATCTTAAGGAGTGACAACAAATTTATGGACGCAGTAGATGGTCTTTTTTTGATACCTATTTTTCAACCTATATAAAATGTTCTTCATTTTGGCCTTGACTTTTTATTTGCAGTCTATGTAAGCAATCTATAAATATTATCGTTCACATTCTTTGATTGGAATACTTCCTATACCATGGCAATTTCGACATATCACATATCTTCGTTCAAAATCAGAATCTGCAAGAGCATGATTTTCGTTTATCACTTCACCATCACCGCCACAGACGGGACATACATATCGTTCTTGCCTGCATGGAATATTATCATAACTTTTTCTATCGTGTAGTAATTCTTTAAAACTTTTCCCGAACAAGAAACCACCTTCTTCTCTTTATTGTATATATGGCGGACCATACTTTTTTATCTTCTTCTTCAAAACATCCTGATGCTCTTTATAGTACGTATCCAAAAATTCTTGCTTTATCGTTCTGATCTGATCTAAAGTGAACGGAGTCAATCCCAATTCTTTACATGCAAACACATGATCATCTGTTCTTAATGAAGTATCGAGAGAATCATACAATTCAGAACCTATCATGTAATCAAGTGTTTTAATATTCACTTGATCAAATTCACATTCACGGATCAAAGCAAACGTCTGTTTTATGGTGTCCATACTTTCCATTGGAGCTCCAATAATAAAGTTCCCCACGGTATAAATGCCAAGTTGATTGGCACATTTTATAATCGTTGGAATTTTCTCCAATGTAATATTCTTTCTATAGTAAGACAAAACATCTTTGTTTCCAGATTCAATTCCAAAACTTATTATTTTCACATTGCATTTAGAGGCAAGCAAAAGGAATTCCTCGTCAATATTAGCCCAGCTACTAATGAACATGTTCAAACCGTCAGAAAGCGACAGGGAATACATTTTTTTCAATAACCGTTTTGCTCTTGAAATATTAAATGTAAAATTCTCATCTGTAACCCATATATTCCTATATCCTTGATCTTTTACTAATCTTAATTCATCTAAAACATATTTATCAGAATGAGTAACATAATGGCTTTGCCAACCTTTTCGTTGACAAAATATGCATGTATTTTCACACCCCTTTGCAGTCTGAAGCAGAGTATTTATCCGGTTTTTCTTGTAAAAATCAATCTCTTGCAGTAGAGTTCTATTGATAAATGGTAAATCATCATATTCTTGAACAAGAGGAATTGATGGGCTATGGGTCAAGCCATTAATACAGGTAATAATTTCATTAATATTATTTTTACAAACGGTATAGGAAGCACTTGCAAACTCTTTTTTGGTAATATAACAATAATTACCATATGCAATAACCGGAACAACTCCAGCACACTGTTCAGTAATCCATTTTGCATGGAGAATATTTTGAGAGCGTTTCAACGCATAAGAATCACACTCAACAAGTACAATATCCATTGTCCTATTTTTCAATTGAGAATCCAACCATTCATCATTCCTACACTCACATGAGTAATCTTTTACGATTACACTATGGTATTTTGATAGAATAGTAGCAATTGTAAGCATTTCATAAGAAAAACCGAATCGTGGTTTCTTACTTTGATCAGGTTGAGGATAAACCATTAAAATCCTCATAACAATTCCTCCAAATATATCTCAGCTTCAGTAAGTGCAAGAAGCCCCCATGCTGCACCGTCTTCAATTTCATGATATGGCCATACTCCGCTTCGCAACTGACTAGAACAAAGATATTTATATCCACGTATTATACAATCTATGAAGGATGGATCCTGTGTTGCAATTAATGCAAGTATGGATACTGCTGAACAATAGACATTTTCACCAACTGGATGATCTAACCAAGGTGCAAAACCTCCACTCTGTTGTTGCTGTGATGCAAGCCATCTTGAGGCATCTATTACAAGGTTTTTATTATTAGGCGAATATCCGTTTTTCAAGAAAGCCATGATTGTATAAGCAGCCTTATATGTTAACGAATTAACTTCGGATACCCATGTATTCTCAAGCCATTCTAAAGTATCAATATCAGCGATTTCCGGCAATAAATAAAGCGCTAAGCCAGTTACAGGTATTCTATGAACATCTCGTTTACTTCTTCCATATCCAGGTTCAGCTCCGTTATCATTTGTCAGCCATTGAATAGCTTTAGAACGTTCTTGTTCATATTCCGGAAAATACTCTAAAAATTTAATATTCCATATTGTATCAGTATTTCCAATAAAACCGCCATCAGACCGTTGACTCTCCAAACATTTTTTTACAAATTTTTCACTGATATCATTTTTTGAGAGTCCAGACATCATAAGCATAGCGCATGTTTTGGTAATCCTCCGAATCTCAATATTCTTTCTATACATTTCATGAGTCATGTTTAGCAAAGAAAGCGTTGCTTTATTTGCATAAATCGACATATTACACCACCTCCATATCTTTAATTCTTGGGAATAACACTACATCGCTAATTTCGTCTGCTCCGATAATCCAGCGTAATAATCTTTCAATTCCTATGCCAAATCCACATCTATTATCTTTTATATCTTTGAGAGATGCGATAAACCACTCTAAATTTGTTATTTTGGCACAGTTAAACTTATATCTCATTTGATCAACGCTATTGTTTCTTTCACAACCTTCACATAGTTCGCCATAGGTATCAGGCAGAATAAGATTAAAAGCATAACTGGTTTTGAAATCTTTTGCTTTTGCTGTCCATGAAGCCATCTTGCGTGGATAATCTATCAAAAACACAGGATGTTGTAGATACTCTGATACAACATAATCTATCGAACTCAAATCCACAGAATCATCTAAATGTAAATCATATTTCTTATTCAACTCATCCAACATATCATAATACGACATTCGAACTATTGGAAACTGTGTCATGATTGAAGACATCCTATTATGTAGCCTCTCATTCTCACAAACAACTGGATTATTTAATAAACCTTCAAGGATATACAACAATAATGATTCAATAAACTCCAGCATCTCATCAAATGACATATTAAGAATTTCAACCTCCAACATTCGAAATTCCAAAAGATGATTGATGGAATCCTGTTCATTTCTAAATGAGGCTGAAATAGAATATACTTGCTTAAACAATGTTGCATAAGCAGCCATAAACAAGGCATTACTGGAATTTAGTGAATACCTATTATCGAATAACGGAATATATATTTCATGTTTTTTTTTCTGAATCTGTTCATGTAATATCGGTGGATCGACAAGCACAAACTGATTACTCTTAAAAAATGAATGAATTAATGAATACACTTCGCTCCGAATAAGCTGAGACAAAATAATACTCTCATTGCATCGAGCAAAGTACTCTGTATCTGTTCGCATAGAATTAGTCACCATCTCTTACCCAGTTAATAATTCGTGGTGCATCAGGATTTTCAGCTAGATATCCATTTGCCTTTAACAAATGAATCATTGTTGCATTTCCTGCGTTTGTTTTTGCCATATTTTTATGGAAAGCATTGTGATAGTAATTGATCATCTTTTTTGCAATCCCCATACCACGAAATGACGGATTAATCACAATTTCTTCAAGAAGAGAATAATTATTAGGGCGACCACTTTCTCTCATGAAACCGACTATTTCTCCATTAATATGTGCAACATAGCAATGTCGCTCGCCCCTAATGGTTTGTCGTATTAAACTCTTTTTGTTTCGCAATGCCAAGAACTTCTTATCCTGATCACACAAAGCATCTAACAAGCCCATTATACTATCTGCGTCTGTTTTTTTTGCTCTTCGAATTTGAACGTAGTCCGAATTACTACGCTTCAAAATATTTTCTATATTTGAACTGAAAATCTTTTCCGCTTGCTCTGGGGTAAATGCTTGCTGAAGCAATGAAATATCTGCATTATAATCGTAATCACCTTCCAAAAATTCCTTACCGAATGGAAAATCCGATCCATAAACTACTCTGTCTATTCCAAGTATTTCCACACAATTCACGATTGCTTGAATATCTCCTACTGTTGAGGTATCGACATAAACATTAGAATACTTCTTCAATCCTATAGCATTTTCAACCACTTGCTCTCCAGTATAAAGATGTCCTCTTCCCATATGTGCCAGGATAATTGTCAGATTAGGTGCATATTTCAGTATTTCTTCTATCTGCTTAACTTTACTCTTGAATTTAGCATGAACAATCAGTGGAACGTTGGCATCCTCGATAATCTGAAGATAATGCTTATTCTTTTTCACATCGAATTCTTCATAAACTAAATGAAGCTTAACGCCACGAAAACCTCTTCTATTCAAATTTGTGTCGAGTTCCTCATCAATTCTACAAAAGGGTATGAAACGATCCGGATAATGATTATACGCTTCCAAAACATAATTATTGGTTTTTTGAGAATCAAACTGATAATGTGGAATTGGAAGTGCAATGACTCGATCCACATTGTGTGCATCCATTAATGAGACAACCTCATCATAAGTGCAACACAGATTATATTTAAAATCGGTTTCTGATACTGTACAAAAATCTGGTAATCCCAAATGAACATGCGCATCTATTATTTTCATAATAATTACACCACCTTGTTTCATTATATAAAGAGGCCCAGCGTACACTGAGCCCCTTCTCCAGAAAAAAGAATGATTCTTTAGTTACAATTACAGTTTGTGCAACCAAAGCACCAATTACCTTCACTGAAGTCTTCCCATACTTCCTTGGTGAACAGCATTTCTTCTTCCTCTACAATAACAGGAGCAGTATACTCTTTCATAATCGCACCTCCTTTTCTAATATATTTTTTTCTATAGCAAATGTAATAACCATATCACAATCTGCTTCTAGACGATTTCTTTCAACTCTATATTCCGAAAGCATTGAGTCCATCATTGCACCTATCCGTGTCGGTTTTCTGAACATATCAAGAATGAAATACGAAACTTCATTCAGTCTGTATTGATTTCCATTCTTTGTATTTAATGCCCAGAATTTTTCTCCGACACCTCTCAAGACTATATTATCACTGAGTACAAATACATCATTTAAATCCAGCATTGAATATCCTCCCCCATATAATCTCCTGTAGTTTCATAAGCAATTGCTCGACATCCACCACAACGTTCTACGTTTTTGCAATCATGGCACTTGCCCTTCAAATTGCTTTTATCTCGTATACGCCAAAGTACATCACTATCATACCAAATCTTGTAGAGGCCGTCTGTGAGAATATTTCCAATAGGAATCTCAAGACGCCGACAAGGAAGGACTGTTCCATCCCAAAGAATTGCCAAAGACGTAAAACCTACTGGACAAAAGCCGCCAATTTTTGCAGTGGTTTTTGTATTTAAGTCACATGTATTGATCCATAAAGGCCTTAACCTGCGAACTGTTAACGTATCATCTACGTTATTCGCCTTGAGTGTTATTCCCTCATAGATTTCTTTTATTTCTGAAGCTGATAAGACATCAGATAAATTGCTATGACCACAAGGCGTCACTCGTTCAACCGTAACAGCATTTACACCACATTTCTCAGCAAAATCAATCATCTGCAGAGCATACTCTTTATTTTGTTTCATCAAGGTAAACATGAAAGAAACTTCAAGATTGTTTTCCCTCAGTTTTTTTATACTTTGGAGTACTTTCTCGTAAACACCTTTCCCGCGAACTGAATCGTGAACATCTGCAGTTGGACCATCCAGCGAGATCTGAATCTGATGTAATTTTTTGCAAGTTTTTAGCTTTTTTATGTGATTATCTGTAATCAATGTTCCATTCGTCAAAATATCAAATTGCTTAATAACCTCTGACTTTTCCAAATAATCAATCAGTGTAAACAGATGTGGACTTAAAAATGGTTCGCCTCCAGTTAAGGAAATTCGTCCCAACATATTCCATTTTTTCAGTGCCTCTGTAATAGCATTAGCAATCTGCATTAACTGATTGATCGGTAAATCTTTGTATGAATAACCTTCCTGATAGCAATGAGCGCACCGAAGATTACAGCTATTCATAAAGTGCCATTGAAAATAGAATTCTTCTTTTGCCATATTATTCACTACCAATCCCATATGTTTTTTCGATCATTTCTGCTGAAAAGCCAAGAAATGACACATATTCATTATTGTAAAAAGAACGCTCGTATAGATACAATGCTGTTTCTTTTCTTAAAGAAAAATAACAAATCATGGATATCAAAACAGGGCGTGTAATCTTTCTGTTTCTATGTTCAAAATCAATGACAGACTGTCTTGAAATCCCTATTATCTTTGCAAACTCTAACTGTGTAATATTCAATATATCACGCAACTTAGGAGCTTCATCACTGATTACTCCAATGCATTCCATTATACTTTCTGTATTCATCATTATACCTCTCATATTTATTATAACCTCAAAATGTCAAAAGTAAATACATTTCTATATTTTTTCTCTATATTCAACAAATCCTTTATCTTCCGACAGCAGAAATGATTATTAGACATCTCATGTCCCCCGCTATAAGCTGTGATTCTCCTTGAAGGTACGGGTTTTAGGCATATAGGCACTCCATATAGAAGATAAAAATAATAGTTATTATAGTAAGGCGATATTATTTGTATAACATTTTGACACCACCCGCATATCAGATGGGTTATAGTTTCGTCCATTTTTCATTTTTCGAAACACGAAAAACTCAAATGTACCCAACAAGCTAAAGCCCCTACACAAAAATAACCGCCCCAGTCTCGCAAACTGAACGGTTATCTTTTTTCTAATCTTTATGTGGGCTTACCGTCTATCGGTACCATCTTTTTGTAATTATATTAGCATTAAATTCTTAATATGGCAAAACCTTTATTTTCATTACAGGCAATCTAGATTATGGTTTTTTCGCTGTCTAGGATAATCTGCATTTTTCCCCTGTCGTTTCTTCTCCTCCAACTGTTCATGAATACTCCGTTTCTGCCCGGTGCTTTTCTGCATTTCCTGTTTCTCGACATTCGGAATATTCGCCGGAATCCTCAGATACATTTTCTCCGGTTCTGGTTTCGGTGCATCCCATACTTTCTGAGCCTGTTGAACTTTCATTAATTCTGCTTTCGCAAGCTTCATTGCCTTTGTAACTTCCAGTGCATTTTGATATCCATGCTGTGCCGGAATCAGATCTAATGTAATCTTTGCCTTTTGCAGCTGAACTTTCTTAGATTCAATCTTTCCTTCCAGTTCTTTCTGCTCTTTTCGGTGGAACCATTTCTTTTTCACTTCCTTCAAATCTTTTTCAAGTTTCACGATGGCTTTCTCAATGGCATAAATCTTCTGTTCTTGTTTCTTCATCTTATTAAGGATCTGTTGTAATCTCATAACCTCTGCTTCCTGCTTTTCCGAGGAAGGACGTTCTCCTTTCGTTCTTGCCGGAAGTGGTTCTGGCGTAATGTCAATCCTCATATCATGATCAATCAGAGGATTTCCTTCCGAATCTCTATCGCAGTATTTCGTCTCCCGCAGAAATTCTACAAATCCCCTTAGGTATCCGACTGCTTTCTGAAGAATTACGGTAAATAATTTCGGATCCTGCCC
Source organism: Lachnospiraceae bacterium (assembly GCA_051879455.1). Classification (GTDB taxonomy): domain Bacteria; phylum Bacillota; class Clostridia; order Lachnospirales; family Lachnospiraceae; genus MD308. The sequence continues at coordinate 6,367 of JBJEMB010000134.1, read as the reverse complement.
ATGGTCTCGGAGCGACTCCGCCACCGGTTCATCAATCTGTGATTGCTTTGCCATCATCACTTCTACTTCTGATGCACCTGTAATCAATGCCCGGTCTACATTCCGGTTCCATTCCTGCCGGAGATAATTATCTGCCCTGATCTCCGCTTCTTTTGGATTGTTTTTCCCAATCTTTTTGGTGGCAAGATAAGGACCGCCTTTCTGAAATACCTGCAGCTTCTCATTTTCATCTTTCACAATCTCATTGATAGCATCCGTCATGACCTGCTTCATATTTTCAAGAAATGCATGGGACTTAAATTCCTCTTTCTTTGGCTGGAAGTAATTCGTCTCATACACTTCCCCTTTTTTGATGATCTTACATCCGGCTCGGAGATTTCCATCCTCATCAAGAATTTCCTTTTTCGTCCTCACATGCTTTCCCTTTTCATTATAGAACATATTTCTGCTGGCAATTTTCCGCTCCACTTCCTGCCGGATCTCCCGCTCGGAAAAGATCAGATGAATATGCAGATTAGTTTTGCTCTTATTGTGATGCAATGCCGCACAGCATCCCACGCCATACTTTTCCAGAAATTTTGATGTCATATATTTCAGCAGAATCTCATGGTCATAATCGATCAAACTCGGCGGTAACATTATAATCAGCTCTCTGGCTTCAATACAGGTTCCCTCTGTTCCGCTTTTTGTAAAATCTCGCTGACTCTGTTCCGAAAGCAACTCCCAGTAGCTGTCCTCCACATTGGAAAAGACCGCATACAGATTTTCCTGCCGCTTGGGGCTGCTGATATAATCCACTCTACCTTTTACGTCATGCAGCTTGCTTTCCATCACAAAACTATGATTTCGTCTGTTCACACTTTCTCCTTTCCGCCGGATACGCTGCCGTCAGAATTCATCACCACTATTCACTTCCGCAGAATACTTTGGCAGGCAAAACCCGCCCCTGCGAGGCCCTCCAGGAGGGCGAAAGACACAGAGTATAAGCTTCAGCTTGTGCGATGGGTGTATTTCGCTCTCAATCGCCGAGGGCTCTTTTTGTCATACCCGGATGATTCTATATCTACTGATGATTGATTTTTCTGACTGGCGTATCCGCCATTTTTATTGATGCCCGTTTCCGGGCTGTTTCTCGTTTCTGCTTTGTTTTCAAAGTTTTTTCGCTCCTGTTCACACCTTCTTGTTCACATTTCGCCCAGATATTTGTGAACAGAAACCTGTGAACAGGGCACAAAACATTTTAAAAGTAATACTTAATCAAATGGGATTTCCATGCTTTCATCCACCTTCAGGAAACCTTCTTCATCTTTTTTCGGCTGAATCCGTTTCCACGACCTCTGCGTTCCGATCGACCCACCAAATCTGTGATTGCCATGTTTCGTCCAGCCAACGATCTCGTTGTCCATCAGATCACTAATTTCTTTTGACTGCCATTTTGGTACGATTCCTTCCTGATGAAATACCTGCTGATAGATAATGGTCGAACACACATAATCTTCTTCGTATGCATCAAGGAATGCCTGGATCATACCTGTCTGGGTATCTTCCGGCATGAATTCCCTCTGGAGAAGTTTGACGTGATCTTCCATCTTCGGCGAAAAGGTCATTGGATAGTCTCCGCTTCGATAGATCTCCATTGCCTCTGCCCATGCCTGGATAATGTATGCTCTGGATTCTGCTTCATTTTCATAAATGGTGGTTTCCGCTTTCTCCGGAAATACTCTGACCGGGGCAAATCTCCGGTTGCCGGTGCGGTCGAAAGGGAGAAAATTCAGATCATTGGAAGTACCGCAAAATACACACTGACGATATCTGTCCTCTGCCCGCCTTTCATAAGGAATGCGATAAATATCCTTCTGCCGGCTCAGGAACGATTTCGTCTCTTCAATGCTCTTGGCATTTGCCACTGCGTTCATTTCTGACATTTCCACGATCCAGTGTCCCTGCAGATATTCATAAACCTTCTTATCATCGATCCGTTTCATATCGTCCGTAAACCATTCATCTTTGATTGCCAGATAGCGGAAGAATGTGGATTTTCCGGTTCCCTGCCCTCCGACAAGGCAGAGCATGATGTCATATTTGGCTCCCGGCTCATACAGCCTACGGATTGCTCCCATCATATGCATCTTCATCACCTCTCCGGTATATGCAATATCTTCTGCTCCAAAGAAATGTGTCAGCATATGCTGTATTCTCGGAATCCCATCCCATTTCAGACTCTCCAGATATTCAAGAATCGGGTGAAAACTGTTTTCATTTGCCACGATATCGATTGCCTTTGCGATCACCCGGTCACTGGTCAGTCCATAATTCTTTTCCAGATATAAAGCCAGATTATTCATATCGGTATCAGTCATATGGACGCCCCGCCTTTTCCAGGGCATTTTCTTCAAGATGTCAATCTGACAGGTCATTTCATTTCTGCAAATAGCACCTTTCAGACAGGTATCATGCTCCAACGCATATTTGCAGTTCTGAATAGACTGCCGGATCTTCCCTTTTTCTGTGACATCCAGACGATTTCTGATATCCTCCACTGTCAGAAACTCCGTTTCCACAATCTCCACTAAGCTCTGTAAGGACTCCTCGCTCATATTCTGCAATTCTCTGTTCATACCGCTTCACCTCCTCCCTTCCGTTCCGGAAAAATCCAGAATCTCTTCATCCGTTCCAAACATCAGCATGTCCACCAGATAACTGATCTTGCTTTCATTCTGTAAGGCTTCGACAAATAGCGGATGCCATTCCTCTTCCATAGATTTTGGTTTATAAAATTCCTTCCAGAATTCCATCCATCGCAGATATCGCAGCAGTACATTCGCAGCATCCTTCGCCCATCCGTCAATTTTCTTTTGAACAAATTGAATCCGTTCCTCTTTTGTCGGGACCTTCTCTTTTTCTCTGGCACCTGAATTTTGTTTTCTTCTTATCTCTGTTTTCCCAATGGGAATTCCCAGAGAAAAATCTTCATTGATCTTCTTCGCTGCTTCGAACTGGGATAATCCAAACAGTACAGCCACATAATTGACTGCATCTCCTTTTGCCCCGCATGCAAAGCAGTAATAATTCTGATCAGTTTTCATACTGGGGTGTTTATCATTATGAAACGGACAGCACGCCATCCCATTCCGACTGACTTTTAACCCATATTTTTCTGCCACCTGCCTTGCGGTGACACGTTCTTTCATTTCCTGAAAAATGTTCATGTTCCATCCTCCTGTATCCTTTGTCATCAAATTCCGTAATTTTCCCTCTTTTCGTCACAGGAGAACTTTGCTATACTACACATAAAGCTATATGCGTATAGACAGACTTCTCCTGTAAGGATTGAGATTTTGTCTATGAGGCTTTACCAGAGCCTGCATAAGTTTGCATGAGTTTTAGAAATGTCCTTGTTACCAGCAGGGGCATTTTCTTTTTTAAGGATGTTCCGGGGATTCCACATGGTGCGGTTCCTCCTTCATCCCATTCAGTGTTACAGCAACCATCCGGATAGTCTGAAGCAGTTCTTCATTTTCTTCACTGCATTTTTCCAACCGTTTCAGTTCTCTGTAAATCTGCTGCATCTGATTTTTCAGAGCTTTGTACACTCTTGGATTTCCCTGCACGGTCACTTCCCAGTCCATCAATTTTCTCAGGATGTACTCCTGTTTGGTAAGACCGGATAACGCCACCATGCGGTCAATCATTTTTGCTTCTTCCTCGGATACCCGGAATCCCACCGTCCGATTTCTCCATCGTCCTTTTGCGTCCAACGTTCTCTCCATCAGATTTCATCCTCCTTTTCCATCCGTTCCACATCCAGCTTATTCGCCATCTCCGTCTGTACCGTTGGAAACAAATGTGCATACCGGTACGTGATTTTTTCTGCTTCATGTCCCACACGGTTTCCAATGGCAAGAGCAGTAAATCCCATGTGAATCAGCAAGGAAACATGACTGTGGCGAAGATCGTGAATTCGTATGATCGGAACTCCTGTTTCTTTGCATCCCCTTTCCATTTCATGTTTCAGATAAGATTTGGAAAACGGGAAAATCCGCTGATCCGATGCCAGTGAATAATACATCTGAAAATAATCCTGCATCTCTTCACAGAGGAACTCCGGCATCACAACGATCCGGTTGCTTTTCGCTGTCTTTGGCGAAGTAATAATGTCCTGCTTTTTCATCCGGTGATACGTTTTATTGATCCGCACCGTCTGTTTTTCAAAATTAAAATCTGACGGTGTGAGGGCAAGCAGCTCCCCTTCCCGGATTCCGGTCCAATAAAGCATCTCAAAGGCATAATAAGACCTGGGTTTGTCCATCATTGCCTCGGCAAATTTCAGATACTGTTCCTTTGTCCAGAACTTCATTTCCTTCGGAATCTCTTTTCCCATACTTCCTGCCTGTCTTGCCGGATTGCAGGGCAGATTATAATAATTCACCGCATGATTGAAAATTGCTGTAAGCTGTGCCTGAATCGTTTTCAGATAATCCACGGAATAGGGCTTGCCCTTTTCATCCCGGTATGCCATCATCTCATTCTGCCAGGCAATCACATCCGCTACTGTGATCTCGTTGATCTTCCGTTTTCCAAAGTAAGGAAGGATTTTTGTCCGCACAATGTGGCTTTTCGTCTCAAATGTACTTTCCTTTACCCTCTGGCGTTTATACTCGGAATAAATCTCATAAAAGCTCTCAAACGTCATATCCAGTTTATTTCCTTTTTGGAGCATCATCTCATGTTCCCATGCAGTCGCTTCCCGTTTGGTCTTGAATCCACGTTTCTGCGTCTGCTTTCTTTCCCCGATAAAATCGGTGTACCGAAACACCACTCTCCATGTACCTTTGTCTTTTTCCTGATATACAGCCATCTTAAGTACCTCCTATTTTTCTTCATAAAACAACTTTTTCTTGAAATAATTGGCATCCACACGACCCGGCACTGTAATCAGTCCCATTCCGCTGAGTTCTTTATTCAGCTGGCGGATAATCTGGTATGCCTTTGACTGCTTGACCTGCAAAATATCCATTACCTCTTCCACAGTTAGAAATCCATTCTTTAATTCAGACATTCTATTCACCTCCTTCTATATAATCTTCGAGGAAAAACCCCTCTACTTATCCAAATTTTCAAGGCATCTTATACAACCTCATTTTCAAATTTTCTTAAACTTAACGCCATCAAGTTAAGTTTTATTGTATTATATTAACTATTTTCAGTTAAGTCAAGTGGTTTGAATATCAGTAATTAAATTTTTTTGTTTAAGTTTTTCTTGCATCATATTTTTCCATATGCTATACTGATTTAAACAAATATCGTTAACCACCAGTTCCTATTCACTGCACCACAGAAGGAACTTATATTCAAAAATGGTAACTATTCAGAACCCCTTAGAATAAGTAAGCAGATTCGTCATGCTTGCATGTAAGAAGATGCTTATCTTATTCGTAAGGTGGCTCGAATAGAGTCACCGCCCCAAATATGAGCAAAATTAGTTGCGTAGCAACGGGAAAGCACGACTTGTCGTGCGGTTTTGCGAATGTTTGAGGAGGGGCTCTGAACAGATACCAAAATCAAATAAAAGATTTCAGGAAAAAGGAGAGATCCCTATGGCATTTGGAAAACGTATTAAATTTTTCAGAAACAGAAAAGGTATGAAACAGAAGGAGCTTGGCGAGCTTCTTGGATTCCTTGGAAAAACTTCAGATGTCCGTGTGGCACAGTACGAAACGGAAGCCAGAACCCCTAAAGCTGATCTGGTCAAAGAAATGGCACAGATCTTCGGTGTAAGCACCAGAGCCATCAATATTCCGAACATTGACTCCTATCTTGGTCTCATGCACACCCTCTTTGCACTGGAAGATATGTATGGAATCAAGATCGGAGAGATTGACGGAGAACTCTGCCTCCGGCTTGACCGGGAACACAAGGAATACCAGTACCTGTTCACACCTTTTCATGCATGGCAGCAAATGGCTGCAAAACTGGAATCCGGAGAGATCAGCCAGGAAGAATACGATAACTGGCGATATAACTATCCGGAACTGGACACCTCCGAGATTCGGGCAAAGGTTCCGTCTCAGGAACTCTCTGACGAACTCATCAAGGCACTGAAAAAAGAGAATCAATAAAGAAATGCAAAAAGAAAAAACCTTACTGACTGCTCTTTCCAATTTTGGAAACAGTTCATCAGTAAGGTTTTTATGTTATAGAAATATATTTTTATTCAAGGAATATTGCAAAAAGTGTTGCCAATCCGTTGCCAAAAAATAACGGAATTTGCTTGGAACCCGCATAAATACTGGGTCTATTTTTGCAAAATCCTATTCAAACTCAATCGTCGCCGGCGGCTTCCCCGTACAGTCATACAGCACTCTGT
>JBJEMB010000133.1:2459-2560 GCA_051879455.1 Lachnospiraceae bacterium | reverse complement strand
GAAAGCTTAGGTGGCCAGGTGATACGTTAATCTTTTCGATACATTCGGCAATCGGCAGGGTTGTTTCATGAAGATATTTTAAAAGTCTAAAAAGGTCAGAT
>JBJEMB010000133.1:0-2359 GCA_051879455.1 Lachnospiraceae bacterium | reverse complement strand
AATGCACTTCAGCGGTATATGCAGCATGATTGAGACTGCTGAAAGCAGGAATCGTCAGGAATCGTTGGCACATGATCTTCATGAAACAACCCTGGGCAATCGGCAGGGTTGTTTCATGAAGATATTTTAAAAGTCTAAAAAGGTCAGATTTCATCGAGGGTTATACATGCTATACATAAGCGTGAATAACCCTCGACTTTTAGTTCAAGTAGAGGTATAATGTCTATATAGTATAGGTATGCGCCACCTATACGGAAAGGAGGATATTATGCCAGTAACTGAGAAAAAATATCCAGAATGGGTTCAAAAACATCGCGTAAAAGGGACTACCGTGAAAAAAAAGGGGGATTCTTATTATCTTTATAAACGAACATCCCGGCGTGTAAAAGGAAAAAAATATCCGCAACCAGTCGACACTTATATCGGCATTATTACTCCGGAGGGGGTAATACAAAGCAACAAAAGGAAGATATCTTTAACAGATGCAGAAGTATGGGAATACGGGTTTTCAAAAGCTGTCTGGGAATTGTGTCCGGATGACTGGAAAAAACCATTAGGGGAAGATTGGGAAGATGTACTCTCCATTATTCTTTTAAAGCAATCTCCAACTTCTTATATCCAGAAAAAACGAACGATGAAAAACGAATCGGATTTTCGTTATCAGTTTGCAGCTCAGATATCGTCCCTTTCCCGCAGAATATATAAAAAATGGGGCGTGAGCCTGGAAGAACTGCACAAGTTAGAGACCATTTATTTAGTATGTCTGGATAAAACGGAAATCATTTCAAAAGTTAATGGGGAACAGCAGGAACTTCTGGAGAAAATACAGGTGGCTTTGGAAATGTGCTGAAAAACCATTTCTGACCGAAAAACTGATTCATTATTTCAGGCAGATCCCGGATTATCGATGCGACAGAGAGAAAAGACACGATCTGGCAGAAATGCTGGTATGCGTCACAATCGGATTTCTTTGCGGAAGGACAACGATCCGCAGGAGTCTTAACTGGTGCAAAAACAACCTGGAATGGCTGCGGAAACATATGGAATTGAAATACGGGATCGCCTCGCCTTCCACAATTAGCCGGATGCTGAGTGGGATTGATGAGGAATTAGCCTTGTGTGCTTTTATGGAATGGATCGGAGAGATCGTGGACTCGAAGAATACCCATCTTGCGATTGACGGGAAAGCACTCTGCGGCGCAACGGAAAAGACAAAATGTGCGGCGACTCCAATGATTTTGAACGTAGTGGAAACTGTCCGGGGATTGCTGCTTGCACAGCTTCCGGTAGATTCAAAGACGAATGAGATTGCGGTGATCCCTGAATTGTTGAAGCTTCTGGATATCCGTGGAAGTATTATAACGATTGATGCGATTGGAACGCAGACCGCAATCATGGAACAGATCCATGAACAGGAAGGACATTTTGTGCTGACCGTAAAGAAAAACCAACCAGAGGCTTATGAGGAGATCCATACGTTCATGGACAAACTGGAAGCGGAGGCTGCTAAAAAGAAAAAGGGCGAAACTCCAGAACCTGTAATGCGGGAGTATCTTGAGAAATATGAGGAGATCAGTCAGATGGAAAAGAATCGGGACAGAAATGAGTATAGGACTTGTCAAATATGTAAAGATGCCTCAAACCTGACCAAAAGCCGAAAAGAATGGGCGCACGTTCAGAGCATTGGACGGATCAGGCAGGTAAGGGTGCCGGTTGAGAAGGACAGCCAGGGGAACGATGTCACTCCATCCAGGGAAGAGTATATGAAAAAAGGATCCAGAAGAGTCCCGGCACCGTCTGCGGAAGAGGGGGCCGGAAAGGATATTCAGTGTACCGCACTGATATCAGACCTTATTCTTACCGCAGAGGAACTGGGCAGCATAAAAAGAATGCACTGGTCAATAGAGAACCGGCTCCATCATGTGTTGGACGACACATTCAGGGAAGATCGCTCACCTGCCAAAAAATCCCGAAATAATCTGGCGCTCATCAGAAAATATGCATATAACATTCTGCGCCTGGCAATGCACGAGACAGGTATCACAAATATAATGACAGAGATGATGGACTGTTTTTGTGACAATGCAGATTTGCGGGAACAGTATGTGTTTAAAGGCATAGCCGGTCTGTATTGACTATGTATAAAGAATACCTCTGAAAAAAGGTCTTGTAAAGGGGATAGGGATTCTTTGCGCTTTTTTTCAGAGTAAGCAAGTATACCAATGCACTTCAGCGGTATATGCAGCATGATTGAGACTGCTGAAAGCAGGAATCGTTGGCACATGATCTTCATGAAACAACCCTGGGCAGCGGGAAATCCCTGCTTGACATTTTACGGCTGCCGTTTTATACTGAATCT
>JBJEMB010000132.1:0-14663 GCA_051879455.1 Lachnospiraceae bacterium | reverse complement strand
TGAATTCACAGCCCAGGGTTCTAACAATCTGTAACAAATCAATGCCAAATCAGGCGAAATTCAATTAACTAATAGGCAGAGAAATCCTATGAAAATCAAACAAACGATGGAAGCAATTACGACCGGGCCGGAAAATAAAAACTACGCTTCGGTGACGTGAAGCGTAGTTTTTATTTCGGAGATATTTGAGGATAATTTCCCGTCTTCTGAGAAAGTATTAATGCGTATGACCAGGTCATAATCACCGGCTTTTAAGGGGCGGCTCAGTGTTTCTTCAACAATAGCCTTGCCGGGAGCGACCATTTTAGAAAGGTAAATGGTTTCGCTGTCATCTTCCAGTATTAGTTGAAACTGGAAGTTGCATGTATTGTCGGAAGGGTTAGCCAGAGTAATCTTTGCCAGGTCACTTCCAGCTTCCAGTGATACGGTATCAAAATTTGGGATTATAATATAGTTTGTTTTTCCAGCGACCTCTCCGGATGAATTTTCCCAGTTTACTGAACGGGAATCGAAGGAGAGGGGTGTGGCTTTATTAAGAAGGTACTGATTATATAGCAGTTTGAAAGAGAGGATTGCCAATACGATCAGTACCAACGTTATGAGTAATTTCTTTTTGTCTAGTGTATTTTCTTTCATATAGAAAACTCCTTTTTTATCGTAGTAAGATTATATATGAAAGACGTTAAATTCTGTTCAGGAAAATGTTAAATCTATGAAAAAATCTGTGTAAAATTTGAAAGAGTAAAAGATGTTTGTCTGATTTGGGGAGTGGTCTTCACAGAAAAATAGGGGATTTTATAAATAATATTGAGAACAAGTTATAAAATGTGATATAATTTTTCTGATATTTTAAACCGGAATATAAATAGAGGCATTAATTATGAAGCATAAGAAAAAAGAAGAGAGGGTTATGCCCACGGTTGCTGAATTAGAAACCGAACTTAAGAGGGAAAAGTATCGTATTACATATGCTCGTGTATTGCGTAGCACAATCTATACATTGGTTATTGTTGCGGCAGTAGCTGTTCTGGTAGCGGTACTTTTGCTTCCTGTTTTGCAGATATACGGAAGTTCTATGACGCCATGTCTGGAAGAAGATGACATTGTGGTATCAGTTAAGTCATCAAAATTGGAGAGTGGGGAGGTAGTAGCTTTTTACTATAATAATAAAATATTGATAAAAAGGGTTATTGCGGGTCCCGGAGATTGGGTAAATATTGATGAAGAAGGCAATGTATACGTGAATAATAAATTATTGGATGAGCCTTATCTACAGGACAAAGCATTAGGAGACTGTAATATAGAATTGCCTTATCAAGTCCCGGATGAGCGCTATTTTGTAATGGGGGATCACCGAAGTGTATCTGTTGATTCGAGAAATAGTATGATCGGTTGCGTTTCAGAAGAACAGGTTGTCGGAGAGATTGTCTTTCGAATCTGGCCATTTTCAAGAATTGGAAAGATTTCATAAAAATAGTTATATGCGAAACGTATATAAGGGAAGTAAGGAGCCACTATGAAATGGATAAAAAATAATAAGTCAACTATTATATTGATTTTTGTTTTGCTCATAGGAATATCTTTACTGTTATATCCTTCGATCAGTGATTACTGGAATTCTTTTCATCAGTCCAGAGCAATTGCCACTTATATGGAGGCAGTTGAGGATATGACGGAAGAAGAGTATGAACAAATGAGGAAGACTGCAGAAGAGTACAATGCAAAACTTCTTAACAAAGCTGACCGTTGGAGGCTGTCGGAGGAGGAAGAAAAAGAATACAAAAATATTCTAAATGTAGGTGGAACTGGAATTATGGGATATATTGAAATCCCGAAGATCCGAACACAGTTGCCTATCTATCATGGAATTGATGAGTCGATACTTCAGATCGCAGTCGGACATTTAGAAGGATCTTCTCTTCCGGTAGGGGGAGAGAGCACACATTGTGTAATATCCGGGCATCGTGGACTTCCATCAGCAAAATTGTTTACGGATTTGGATCAGTTAGTGGAAGGGGATATTTTCTATCTGCAGATTTTGGATGAGACCCTTGCTTATGAAGTTGATCGGATCCTGATAGTAGAGCCAGATGATATATCGGCATTGGAGATTGAAGAAGGGAGAGATTACTGTACGTTGGTGACATGCACTCCTTATGGAGTAAATACTCACCGTTTGTTAGTAAGGGGGCATAGAACAACTTACATGGATGCATCTGTAAGGGTTGTGGCTGATGCAATGCAGATAGAACCGCTTATTGTTGCACCTGTGGTTGCTGCTCCAATGTTATTGCTTTTACTGATATGGTTACTGGTACATTACCGAAAACGTTAAAAGAGAAGGAGAAGGTGTAAAGAGTGGAAATATTAAAAAAACAAACAAAAAGATTTCAATTTCTAATCATTCTATTTGTATGTGTTATGCTTTTTTCAGTACAGGCATATGCGGGTGAAAACAAATCTGAGACAGGAAGCCTGACCCTTAATTCACAGTTTACAGATGAAGAGTTTTCGTTGTACCGGATTGCTGACTTTTCTGAAACCGGAGAATTTACAAATGTAGCGGATTGGGTACCTGACAGTGCAAGGAATTTTGACGGTTTGGGTAGTGAAGGCTGGAGAGAATTGGCTATTACATTGGGAGAGTGTGTAAAAAATAATGAAGATATTTCTCCGATAGATCAGCTCCCGGTAAAAAATGAGAAGAATCAGTTTGTATGGGAGAATATTAAAAAGGCTCTGTATTTGGTTATAGGAGAGAGTGTGGAAGACGAAGGAAAGATTTACACTCCGACTCCGACTCTTGTGACAATTCCGAATAGGACAGAGGAAGGAGCCTGGTATAATACTCCGGAGATTACGGTAAAATATGAGCAGAAAGACAAATATGATAAGAGTGATATGACCGTAGTTAAGATATGGAAAGATGCCGGATTAGAGTCATCACGCCCTCAGGAGGTTGTTGTACAGCTTTTAAGAGATGGAAAGCCGTATGCAGATGAGGTAAAATTAAGCAAGGATAACAACTGGACATATACATGGGAAGAACTTTCAGCAGAGTATGAATGGAAAGTTACTGAAAAAGATGTGCCAAAAGGGTATAAGGTATCAATAAAACAGGAAGGAAATACATGGAGTATTACTAACACGGCAATAAAGACTTCATCAAAAAGTAATAATAAATCAGGATCAAAACTTCCACAGACAGGTCAGCTCTGGTGGCCGATCCCAATCCTTGTATTGTTAGGAATTGGATTATATACGGCAGGATGGACTTCAAAAAAGAAATCTGAAATTGCAGATGATCAGAAAAAAGGGAAGAAAGAGGACAAGTAAAATGAGTCGTAAACCTGGTAAAATTCTGATGACAATAGGGCTGCTGCTAATTGCAGCAGCCTTTTTACTAATGACATATAATATTTGGGAATCAAAAAAAGCGGAGGAAGCATCCAAAGAAATTCTTGATCAAATATCAGATGATCAGGATAATGATGAAACATCCAAAAGAGAGGATGAAGAACCCTTATATAAATTATATCCAAATATGGAAATGCCGGTTGTTACAATTGATGGAGTTGATTATATCGGAAATATAAAGATCCCGTCATTGGAAGTGGAACTTCCGGTTGCGAAAGAGTGGAACTATCCGAATCTGAGACGTTCGCCGTGTAGATACGAAGGTTCCGTGTACAGTAGGGACATCATTATTGCCGGTCATAATTACAGCAGACATTTTGGTGGGCTTAAAACTCTGGCTGTTGGTGAAGAAGTTATTTTTTCAGATGTAGATAATAATAACTTTTTTTACCAGATTGACAGTATAGAAATTATTCCGGGAACTGCAGTAGAGGATATGAAAAAAGGAGAGTGGGATCTGACTTTGTTTACGTGTACTTATGGTGGGAAAAGCCGTATTGCGATAAGATGCCGACTGAAAGGATTGTAAATAAAATAGGGCTATTATATAATAAAGATATCGGAAGAGGAAAGGTAGGAGTTTGTCTATGACAGATAAGGAACTTCATAAATTAAAAAGGGCAGAATTGTTGGAAATGCTGGTAGAGCAGGGAAAAGAGGTAGAGCAGCTTCGAGCACAGCTTGAAGAAGCAAATAAAAAACTTGAAGACAAACAGATATGTCTGAACAAAGCAGGAAATATCGCACAGGCATCATTACAGTTGAATGGTGTTTTTGATGCAGCGCAGGAAGCTGCACAGCAGTATTTAGAAAACATCCAGAGATTGAATGACAGGCAGGAACAGGTCTGTAAACTGATGGAACAGAGTACGAGAGAAAAATGCGATACAATGATTCAGGAAGCACAAAGAGGAGTGGAAGAGAGATGGAAAGAGTTGTCGACAAGACTGGAAAATTTCTATAACGAGCACAAAGGTTTAAGGGAGCTTCTTGAATTAACCGGTGGAACACAGTTTAAAAGAGAATAATTAAAGTGAATAATTATATTATATTACGACAGGGCTGTTCGAATAATCGAACAGCCCTGTTATGATATCGGTTATATTATTCTTCCAAATATGGAGACGGGTCAACAGCAACACCATTTTCCTCAACTTGAAAATGTAGATGTATTCCGGTGGATCTTCCGGTAGTGCCGGTGAGACCAATCTGTTGTCCTTTCGTAACGACATCTCCCTGTTTTACATATGTATGACTTAAATGCATATATTTTGTAACAAGTCCATCGCCGTGGTCAATAAGGACCCAGTTGCCGGCAAGGGAATCATATTCAGCCCGGATAATGGTTCCGGTTTCTGCAGAATATACAGGAATCTCTTTACCGTTTGTACCCAGATCTATGCCTTTGTGGAACTTCTGGTCAAAGGCACGGTATCCGAAAGAGCTCGTAATATAAGAGCCTGGACATGGATTGGAAAAGCGTCCGATTGTTTTGCTGAAATCCAAAAGAGTCATGCGGTCTAAGCGATATAAATCATAGCGCTCCATTTGCTGGATAAGATGTTGACCATATTGTCTGCTTGTTGCCCAACGAGAGGCGATTTTTACAGCAAATGTATTGGCATCTGATACGTTTTCTATGAGGTCTCCGTATACTCTCTGAAGAAGTCTGGTACGATCTTCAATACATTCAGTATAAGTATTGTATACCCGAAAACCTGCAGTAGTGGAATAATATGTACCGGAAGAATTCTGCTCTCCTGTTTGCATATTTACGGTCCCGGCTGTTCCTGTACCTTTGATTCCAAATAAATTACAATACTGATAAGCGAGATAGGAAAGTCCCTGATGATCATTACCACCCGGTCCGTATTTGCCAAATCCGGATTCCTGAATAATCTGAGCAATCGTTACAGATGCCGGATAACCTGTCTCGTCCTGGCATTTTAACGCGCCGATAATCATTTCCTGTGTAATAAAAGAAGGGATATTATCTATCGGGAGAGCTTCATTATATTTGATTCGTTCCCCCAAAGCGATAAAGGTTTCAGATGGATCATAATTAGGTCTTATATAAACGGCATCAGGGCTTTTATCCTGAATGTTTTTTTGAGGAGAAGTTTTTACTTCTGCCTGTGTTGAGAGATTAGTTTTTTCTTCGCCTTTTTGACTTACATCTACCTGAGTATCAGAATCTGATTCGGTCGGTGTGTCAGTCTCACTTTCTTTGGTGTTTTCAGGATCCGAAGGAATCTCAGTATCTTTGCTGACGTCAGAATCTGCGTCGGCATCAGGATCTTTATCAGCGTCAGAATCTGTACCAGTATCAGGAACTGTATCTGTATCAGAATCTGTATCGGCATCAGAATCTGTATCGGTATCGGTATCGGTATCGGTATCAGGATCCTTATCAGTATCAGAATCTTTATCGGTGTCAGAGTCGGCATCGGTATCAGGATCTTTATCAGTATCAAGATCTGTATCGGTATTAGAATCTGCATCGGTATCAAGACCGTTATCGGTATCAGAGTCGGCATCGATATCAGGATCTTTATCAATGTCAGGAATTGCATCGGTATCGGAACTTACATCAATATCCGTATCAGTATCTGTAACTGTAACATTTTCGCCTTCTGCATTGTCGGCAGATGATTCCGTTATGGTAGCTTTCAATTCTGCGTCATCGGTTAAGGCTGATGCCTTATGGACAGTCACAGACATTATGCTAATTGAGGCAATAGCTACAATTCCAGCTTTTTTTAGAAAATGTAAGAATTGAAGATGTTTCAATGATAAGTCACTCCAATCTAAGTTATGTTGTAAACATTATACCATGATGCAGGAAAAGCATGCAAGAAAAGAGTAATAACTCTATAAATTACAGCCATTTTCGAGTATGGTTTTCTGATACCAGTATGCGCTGTCCTTTGGAATACGTTTCTGATTTCTGTAATCGATATAGATAAGACCGAAACGTTCCTCATATCCACTGTGCCATTCGTAATTGTCTGTAAATGCCCAGTGGAAGTAGGCAAGCACAGGGATGCCTTCTGTACAGGCGGATCTAAGTTCCATAAGATATCGATGCAGAAAATCAATGCGATCGAGATCGTGAATCTTTCCGTCGAGATAGATTTTATCATTACAGCTCAATCCGTTTTCTGATATGATAAGTGGTAAATGATATCGATCATATACCAGTCGTGGTCCCCAATATAAAACTTCCGGTGTAATTGGCCATTTAAGGGCTGTACGCGGATATCCGGGATATTTTTCGGTAACATGATATGTGCCGTTTTCATCTAAATGCATTTCATGCCCATTGTAGATATTTAGAGCAATAAAATCCAGAGGTTGTGAAATAAGAGTCATATCATCGGAAGAAATGTTTTCTATATACGATGCCCACGGAGCATATGGATCGTCAGGGTAGTGGCCAAAACATATAGGATCTAAAAACCACTGGTGATTGAATATCCAGTCCGGATTTTCTGGAGACATCGAAGAATAAAAACTTTCTATGATAGCTTCATCTGGTATTTTTGCTGATTTCTTATTAGGGTAAGAGAGGTTTCCGGTAGATGCGGCGCCAATAAAAGCATTAGGAATATGGGTTCGGATTGAGTGGCAAGCAAGACCGTGAGCAAGCATGATATGATGCCATGCCAGAAACATTTTTTTGGAAGAAAGATGAAGTCCCGGGGCATGAATTCCAGATCCGAGGCCAAGGCCAACAATGCATTGAGGTTCGTTAATTGTTATAAAGCGAGAAACACGGCCTTTAAAGTGTAAAGCGATGAAGTCAGCGTATTCTGCAAAGGCATAGGCCGTTTCACGGTTTTCCCATCCTCCCATATCCTGAAGATGTTGTGGAAGATCCCAGTGATATAAAGTAATCCAGGGTTCGATGCCACGACTGATACATCCGTCAATCAGACGATCATAATAATCAAGCCCTAATTCATTAACTTCCCCTTTCCCGGATGGGAAAATACGGGGCCATGATATGCTGAAACGATAATGTTTAATATTAAAATCTTTCAGTAAATTAAGATCCGTTTCGAAAAGATGATAAGCATCGCAGGCAATATCACCAGTTTGATTATTAAAAGTTTTCCCGGCGGTATGGCTGAATGTATCCCAGATGGAAGCACCCTTTCCGTCGGCGGACGAGCCTCCTTCTATCTGGTAAGAGGCGCTTGCGGCGCCCCACATAAAATTTTTAGGAAATTGCATTGGTTCCTCCTGTTCTGAGTAATGTTGCTAGTGTCCCATAATAACAGACACAGTACAAATATCTCTGTCTGTATGTATAGGAATTAGATTTCCGGTAATTGCTATTCCATCAACAGTCATCTGTTTGACACCTTTCTGGACTTTGGCAGAATTATCAACATGTATGTGATAAGTTACACCACGGTAAATACGATCGCAAGTATATGATTCTAAAGTGTCAGGAATGCAAGGGTCAATTCGAAGACCGTCTAGTGTAGGCTGAATTCCCAATATATATTGGCTGATGCAAGTAAAAGTCCATGCAGCAGTACCTGTCAACCAACTATTTTTTCCTTCACCATGAGTAGGAGCATCACATCCGGCTACCATCTGGCAATATACATAAGGTTCTGTTCTGTGTATTTCACTGATCTCTTCCAGATAAGCGGGACACGTTTTCTGGTAAACTTCAAAAGCACGGTTGCCGTGTCCGAGTACCGTTTCTGCACATGCAATCCATGGATTGTTGTGACAGAAAATCCCTGCATTTTCTTTATATCCCGGCGGATAAGAAGTAATTTCTCCTAATTCCAGATGATAAGTGGTATAAGCGGGTTGTAGAAGTACAATACCATATTTGGTATCCAGACGTTCTTTTACGCTGCAAAGTGCAGTTTCTGCTTTGCCGTTCTCAACGCCGATTCCGGCCATTACGCACATTCCCTGTGGCTCTATAAAGATTTGTCCTTCTTCACAAACCTGGCTTCCCACCGGATGAGAAAAAGCGTCATAGGCACGAAGGAACCATTTCCCGTCCCAACCAGCAGAAAGTACAGATTCTTCCATCTTTTTAACTTCGTTTTCCACTTCTTTTGCTTCTTCTAAGAGACCTAAGTGATGACAGAGTTCAGCGTATTCTTTTCCATATTTGACAAACATACCGGCAATAAAAATACTTTCTGCCACAGGACCTTCACTCGGTCCAGTGGTCTGAAAACTTTCACCAGGTACTTCTGAAAAACAGTTAAGATTCAGACAGTCGTTCCAATCAGCACGCCCTATCAGCGGAAGATTATGAGGACCTTTATGAGTAACTGTATACTGGAAGCTTCTCCGTAAGTGTTCCATCAGAGGCTGAGCTTTTGAAAGATCGTTGTCAAAAGCACAGGATTCTTCCAGAATAGAAAAATCACCTGTTTCACGGATGTAAGCACAAGTTCCGGCAATCAGCCAAAGTGGATCATCATTAAATCCGCTTCCGACATCCAGATTTCCTTTTTTTGTCAGGGGCTGATATTGATGGTAGGTACTGCCGTCTTCGAATTGAGTGTTAGCAATGTCGATGATACGTTCGCGAGCACGATCAGGAATCAAATGTACAAAACCAAGAAGATCCTGGCAAGAATCACGGAAACCCATTCCCCGTCCCATTCCGCTTTCATAATAGCTGGCGCTTCGACTCATATTAAATGTTACCATACATTGGTACTGGTTCCAGATGTTGACCATCCGATTCAATTTATCGTCTGCAGTTTGAATTGAAAAGACACTGAGAAGTTTTTCCCAATAAGATTTTAAAGCTTTAAATGCATTGGCAACCTGTTCGTCTGTCTGATATTTTGCAAGTAATTCTTTTGCCGGTGTTTTGTTGATGATACCAGGGGCTTCAAATTTTTGATCCTGTGGGGTTTCGCAATATCCAAGAACAAAAACATAAGAAGCGGATTCTCCGGGAGCAAGTGTAAGCTTAAGGTGATGGCTTCCGACAGGAGCCCATCCGTGTGCGATACTGTTTTTACTCTGACCGTGTGCGACAGTTTCCGGGTTAGAAAAACCGCAGTAGGAACCAATGAAGGCATCGCGACTTGTATCAAATCCGCAGATTTCTTTGTTTACAGAATAGACAGCATAATGGTTGCGTCGTTCGCGGAATTCTGTTTTGTGATAAATTGTACTTCCACATACTTCAACTTCGCCGATGGAAAAATTTCTTTGGAAATTCGAAGAATCATCCATGGCATTCCATAAACAAAATTCTAAAAAGCTAAATATATCGAGATTTTTATTAGAATCACTGTGATTTGTTAGAGTTAATTGATTAATCTCGCAGTTATCGTCAACTGGAACGAAAGCGGTAAGCTGAGCTTCCAGATTATTCTTTTTTCCGTTAATGATGGTATAACCGAGCCCATGGCGACAGGAATAAAAATCAAGTTCTGTCTGAACGGGCTGCCATCCTGGATTCCAGATGGTGTCCCCGTCTTTAATATAATAATAACGACCGCCTGCATCCTGAGGACAATTATTATAACGATACCTGGTTAACCGGAGAAGTTTTGCATCTTTATAGAAAGAGTATCCACCGGCAGTGTTTGAAATCAAGCTGAAAAAGTTCTGTGAACCAAGGTAATTGATCCATGGAAGAGGAGTTTTGGGATTAGTTATGACATATTCTTTATTACTGTCATCAAAATATCCGTATTTCATATATATGACCTCCTATATAGTTTGAGCTTCTACGCATTTATTTAACGAATACGTTTTCGCAATATTATAAAGTGATTATAATTAAAGTTGTGAAAAATGTAAATACAAAATAAAATACGACATAAAAATTGTGTAAAATACACAAAAATCCATGTGAATAATTGGCAATATCTGAGGATTGACGAAATTACGAAAACGTTTTAGAATAAAATTACGAAAACGTATTCGAGATATTTCAGGGTGACAATATCGTGAGAAAGGAGCAGATATGGTAACCATTAAAGATATTTCCAAACGTTGTAATGTATCACCGGCAACGGTCAGCAAAGCGCTGAACGGATATGGTGATATCAGCAGCGAGACGGCGGAAATGATCAGACGTACAGCGCAAGAGATGCATTATATGCCTAATGCAGCTGCAAGGCAGCTAAAGACAAATAGCTCTCATAATATAGGAGTACTGTTCGTGGATGAAACCATGTGTGGGCTGACTCATGAGTACTTTTCAGCAATATTAAACAGCGCAAAGGAAGAAGCAGAACGCCTTGGTTATGACATTACATTTATCAGCCGTAATATTGGCGGAGATCATACTTCGTTTGTTGAGCATTGTAGATATCGAAAATGTGATGGCGTATTAATTGCGAGTGTTGATTTTTCGAATGATGCTGTTGTGGAACTGATAGAAAGTGAGTTCCCTACAGTGACCATTGATTATTCTTTTAATAATCAAAGCAGTGTAATGTCGGATAACGTAGATGGTGCTTATAATCTGACAGAGTATCTGATAGAAAAAGGACATCGAAGGATAGCGTTTATTCACGGTGAAAAAACATCTGTTACGGAGAAACGGTTAGTAGGTTTCTTTCGAGCATGTGAAGATAACGGAGTTGCAGTTCCGGATGCCTATGTTCTGGAAGGAAAGTATCATGACCCGAGATCCAGTGAAGAATTGACCAGGCAGTTGATGGAGATGGAAGAGCCGCCAACAGTAATTATGTATCCGGATGACTATTCTTATCTCGGAGGGTTAAGTCAGTTAGAGAAGATGAACTTATCAGTACCCGAAGACGTTAGTGTAGCAGGGTATGATGGGATTAATCTATCGCAAGTGTTAAGACCGAGACTGACGACCTATTATCAGGATGCTGAAATGATTGGAAAGCAGTCTATGAGGAAACTGGTGGAATCCATTGAGAACAAAAAAACCTGTATTGTTGAACAGATTATGGTATCTGGAAGATTGCTCGAAGGGCGCAGTGTAAAACAGCTATAGCAGACGAGATAATATGTTAGGCTGAAAAATATTAATTTCCAAAAAGGAGGAACAAGATTATGAAAAAACGTATGAAGAAAATTGCAAGCTTATTTTTAGCTGCAACAATGGTGCTCTCTCTTGCAGCATGCGGCTCAAGCGGGGAAGAATCAAGTGAAGAGGAGTCCAAACAGGAATCCAGCGAAAGCGTAGAAGAAGGAAGCGTGCTTAATATTTGGTGTTGGAATGATGAATTTCAGAGCCGTTTCAATGATTACTATCCGGAAGTTAAGGAAGTTGCAGAAGATAAGTCTACAACAACTCTTAATGATGGAACGATAGTAAAATGGACGATTAATCCGAATGAAAATAATAATTATCAGAATAAACTTGACGAAGCATTATTGAATCAGGAATCTGCAGAAGCGGATGACAAGATTGATATTTTCTTGATTGAAGCAGATTATGCTTTGAAATATGTTGATTCTGAATATACATTGGATGTTGTAAATGACATTGGATTAACAGAGGATGATATGGCAGGGCAGTATCAGTATACAAAAGATATCGTAACTGATTCCAATGGCGTGTTAAAAGGAACAACATGGCAGGCAACGCCTGGACTTTTCGCATACCGTCGTTCTATTGCAAAAGACGTATTGGGAACAGATGATCCGGAAAAAGTACAGGAAGCTCTTTCTGACTGGGATAAGTTTAATGCAGTTGCAGAACAGGCAAGCGCAAAAGGTTACAAGATGCTCTCTGGTTATGACGATGCATATCGTACATTTTCTAACAACGTATCTGCACCATGGGTAGATGGCACAACAGTAAAGGTTGATGCAAACTTAATGAAATGGGTAGAGCAGACAAAAGAATTTACGGACAAGAATTACAATAACAAAACATCTCTTTGGGATGATGGCTGGGCAGCCGATCAGGGTCCGGATGGTGATGTATTTGGTTTCTTCTATTCAACATGGGGTATTAACTTTACATTGTTAGGAAACTCTCTTGCAGATCCGGAAGGTGAAAAAGAAGTTGGTAACGGTATCTATGGTGATTATGCAGTATGTGAAGGCCCTGAGTCTTATTACTGGGGCGGAACATGGATCTGTGCAGCAGCAGGAACAGATAATACAAGTCTTGTAAAAGATGTTATGCAGAAATTAACATGCGATTCCGACATTATGAAACAGATTACACTGGATACAGAAGATTATACAAATAATGTAGAAGCAATGAATTCAATTGCAGAAGATCCGGAGTATGGCTCAGCATTCCTTGGCGGACAGAACCATGTTGCATTATTTGCTAAATCCGCTGAGAAGATTGATATGAGTAATGCAGGAAAATATGATCAGGGATGTAACGAAAAATTCCAGGCAGCATTCAAAGATTACTTTGACGGAAGTGTTGATATGGATACTGCAAAGAAGAATTTTGAGACAGCTATTATGGAATTATATCCAAACTTAACAGAAGTTGTATGGCCATAGTTCATAGATAGAAATATACGGGGTGGGCATGTTCCACCCCCTTTTTAAAAAGGACTGGACAAGGATATGAAAGGAGGATGAAAAAATGGAAATACCAGCTAAGAAGAGAAAACAAAATGTAAGCTATGGAAAATGGGGATACATTTTTATCCTTCCTTTCTTCTTGGTCTTTTTAATTTTTCAATTAATTCCATTGGTTTCAACCGTTTATTATAGCTTTTTTGAATATTATCGAGATGGTCTGTCAATTGTTGGACCCAATTTTGTTGGACTTGCAAATTACAAAGCATTATTGGCAACAGATATGCCAAAATATCTTGGAAATACGGTGATCATGTGGGTCATTGGATTTATTCCGCAGATTATTGTGTCTCTTGTTTTGGCAGCGTGGTTTACTGATGTCAGGTTAAAGATTAAAGGAAAACAATTTTTTAAAGTTGTGATTTATATGCCTAACCTGATTATGGCAAGTGCATTTGCAATGTTATTCTTTGCCTTGTTCTCCGATAACGGACCAGTAAATTCGGCGTTGATATCTTTAGGAATGATAGAACAGCCGATTCGATTTTTCTCATCGGTGGTTGGAACAAGGGGCCTGGTAGGGCTGATGAATTTCCTGATGTGGTTTGGAAATACTACGATTCTTTTGATGGCGGCAGTTATGGGTATCAGTCAATCCTTATTTGAAGCTGCAGAACTGGATGGATGTAATCATCGACAAATATTTTTTAAGATTACAATTCCGATGATTCGTCCGATACTTGTATATGTATTGATTACATCTATGATTGGTGGTATTCAGATGTTTGATGTACCGCAGATATTGACAAATGGTAAAGGGAGTCCAGACAGAACAGCGACATCAATTATTATGCTTTTGAATAACCATCTGTATAGTAAAAATTATGGTATGGCCGGAGCGCTTTCGGTGATTTTGTTTATCATATGTGCAATTCTTTGCGTTGGAGTATATTTTACACTAAACAAAGATGATGGAAAGGAACATAAGAAGAAAAGGAAAGGAGGAAAATTATAATGAAAAAAAGTAAGCAAAAACTTGGATTTAGAACAATCCTGGCATATGTCGTACTTATATTTTTAACGTTCCTCTGCTTATTCTTCTTTTATATATTGATTATTAATTCTACGAGAAATCATTTTGAGATTCAGAGAGGCTTCTCTTTCCTCCCTGGAAAATCATTTATGAAAAACTTGAAAAATGTTTTAAACGATGCAAATATTCCGGTTCTTTCTGGAATTAAGAATAGTTTGATCGTATCAACATTGACGGCAATACTTGCAACTTATTTTTCAGCAATGACAGCATATGGTCTGTATGCCTACAATTTTAAACTGAAGAAACCTGCATTTATTTTTATTCTTTTGATTCTGGTAATGCCTACACAAGTAACAGCACTTGGTTTTGTTCGTCTGATCACAAAGATGAATTTGCTGGATACACTTTATCCACTGTTTTTACCATCTATTGCTTCGCCGGCGGTCTTCTATTTTATGTATAGTTATATGCAGTCGAGTTTGCCGCTGGAACTTGTGGAAGCGGCACGAATAGATGGAAGTGGAGAATTTTATACATTTAATAAAATTGTAATGCCGGTGATGAAGCCAGCTTTAGCAGTGCAGGCAATCTTTGCGTTTGTAAATGCATGGAATAACTACTTTATCCCTGCTCTCGTAATTACAAGCAGCAAGAAAAAGACCCTTCCGATTCTGATCGCATCACTTCGAAGCGCAGACTTTTTGAAGTTTGATATGGGAAAAGTATATATGTT
>JBJEMB010000131.1:0-2626 GCA_051879455.1 Lachnospiraceae bacterium | reverse complement strand
AATAAGTATAGAAGTAAGAGGAGAACAGATTGATGAAGCGATTTCAGATGACAGCGCTGATTCTTATATTGGCGCTGAATCTGTCGGGATGTATGGCGAATCCGTATAAATCCGGAGTAAAGGCATTGGAAAATAAAGAATATGAAGAGGCAGCAGAGAAATTTTCGGAAGCTGTAAAGAAAGATAAAAATACAGCAGATGCATATAGAGGTCTGGGAATTGCCCTGTGGGAAACGAAAGATTACGAAGGAGCAAAAGATGCTCTGGAACATGCACTGAAGGCCGGAACTGAGAAGACCGGTACGATTTATAATCTTTTGGGAAATTGCGAGCTTAAGCTTGGAAATGCGAAAGAAGCTGCCCAGTATTTTGAGACGGGGTTAAAAGAAAAGGATTTAAGCGATGAGCTCAGGCAGGAAATGCGTTTTAACACGATTGTCGCATATGAACAGATGGGTGATACAGAGACCGCAAAGAGCCTGCTTGCAGAATATATATCCGAATATCCGGATGATGAAGATGCAGCAAAAGAAGCGGAATTTTTAGAAACGAGATAGTCTATGATAGAGTTAAAAAAAGAAAAAGAACGGGTAATACTAGTCGGAGTCAGCCTGATGGATACAGATCAGACTGACAGGTCGTTAGATGAACTTTCAGAACTTGCCAAAACAGCGGGTGCAGAAACTGTAGGAAAGGTGATACAGAGCAGAGAGCAGATTCATCCGGGTACTTATGTCGGAAAAGGAAAATTAGAAGAGATTAAGGATCTTATATGGGAGATGGAAGCAACCGGAATCATCTGTGATGATGAGCTGACTCCGGTTCAGATGAAGAATCTTCAGGATGAACTGGATGTGAAAGTAATGGATCGGACTCTACTCATACTGGATATTTTCGCAGCGAGAGCATCAACCAGTGAGGGAAAGATTCAGGTGGAATTGGCACAGTTAAAATACCGTCAGACAAGACTGACAGGTTTTGGTACTGCCCTTTCAAGACTTGGCGGAGGAATCGGTACCCGTGGACCAGGTGAAAAAAAGCTTGAGATGGATCGAAGGCTGATTAAGAACCGGATTGCGCAACTGAACCGGGAGCTTAAAGATGTAAAGAGGCATCGTGAGATTACAAGAGAACAGAGAAATAAAAATCAATTGCCGGTGGTTGCGATTGTTGGTTATACAAACGCAGGAAAGTCCACTCTTCTTAATACTCTGACCGGGGCAAAGATCCTGGCTGAAGATAAGTTATTTGCCACACTCGATCCTACAACGAGAGGATTGAAGCTGCCGGGAGGTCAGGAGATTTTACTGACAGATACCGTTGGATTTATCCAAAAACTGCCTCATCATCTGATTGAAGCATTCAAAAGCACATTGGAGGAGGCAAAATATGCGGATATGATCCTTCACGTTGTAGATGCATCGAATCCTCAGATGGATGAGCAGATGTTTACTGTATACGAGACACTTCGGAATCTGGAAGTAGGGGACAAGCCGGTCATCACAGCATTTAATAAGCAGGACAAGATTGAGGAAGTTTTGATCGTGCGTGATTTTAAGGCAGACTACACGGTAAAGATCTCTGCTAAGACCGGAAGTGGTCTTGACGAACTTCTTGAGACGATTGAAGCAGCTTTAAGGGATCAGAAGATTGCTGTCGAATTTTTATATGATTATAAAGATGCATCGAAGATTCAGATCATTCGTAAATATGGTGAGCTTACATCTGAGGAGTACCGGGATGATGGAATCTATGTCACAGGATATATTCCGGCAGAGTTCTATAGTAAAGTATCTCTCGGAGATTCCGAGAAAAAGCGTTTGTAGGCTCTGGAAAAAGTAGAGTAGTCCTTATAGCCGCAGTCAAAACAGGCCTGCGTACTTGGAATACCGGATAATATAAGTTCTTTTGCAAGCAGGAGACGCTTACGGGAAATATAATTTCCCATCGTATAGCCAGTCTCCTGCTTGAATTGTCTCATCATGTAATATTTGCTGACAAAAAAGTTGTCGGCGATTCTGTCTATACTCAATTCATCTGTTAAATGATCATTTATGTACTGTAAGATTTCTGATACTTTGGAATGATTGTTTTCGGTGTCAATAAATTCCAGATGATTTTTAAGCGCGGCTCTGTTCAAATGGACCATAAATTCTAAAAACAGAACCTGTCGGTATAATTCTGTAGCATATCCTTCATCTGCGAATGATTTTTCCAGTCTTACAATAGAGCGAAACAGGGAACTCTTTTCAAGGGAAGGAATGCGAAGTACGTTAGACTGCTCTTCTTTTGCTTTCTGGAAACAAAAATTTAAATCATAAGAGTCTGTCTTGTAAGCATTCATAAAGTTTGGTGAGATGTAGACGATGATTCTTTCGTAAATCTCCCTGTTATCGACGGAAAGCTGGTGCATATCATTGTGCTTTACCAGAACAATGTCATAAGGCTTCAGCTCATAGGATTTTCCCTCGATCATATAAGAAACTTTTCCTTTGATAAAAATGGTAATCTTATCGAAATCGTGATAATGTGTTTTGATTTCGTGAGTTTCTTTATCGGTTAGGTGAAACAGTTTAAATTCACTGTTCAGATATCCTTTTTTTTCGTATGTTTCCATAAGAACCTC
>JBJEMB010000130.1:0-15027 GCA_051879455.1 Lachnospiraceae bacterium | reverse complement strand
CTTTTTTTCAAATAAGGAAGGCTCAGACGTTTCCCTCTAAACCCCGGGGACGAATTTTCATCCCGGCTCAGTACCATATCCTTATGACTTAGATACTTTCGCTCAAAGAACAGTTCTAAAGTATTATTCTATTTTAAAATATCATCTATTCTCAAAATTCTTAGCTCTGCGATGCAGATACCGTCTAACAATTACAATTCATTATCTTACAAATATAATTCATTCGGCTTTCTGCCACTGCATACTTTTTTCATACCTTGTGATGCCATAAACAGCATTATCTTGTTTAGTCTTCTTGCCTTATGAGGGCAAATCTGTATGCAGCGCATACAGGAAATGCATTTTTGTTCATCAACAGACACTGGATTCTCCTTTGGAATTGCCTGCACCGGACATTTTTCCACGCAAATACCACATTTAACACATTTTCTATTTGCTTTTGGTTTAAACGGCACGCCATTATATTCTCTATAAGGCTTTTTCCCCGGTACAAGAAGCTTCTTCCTCTCTTGCATGCTGCCCTCTGCCAATGATATCTTCTCAGCTTTTAAAGTTTCTTTTATCTTTCTTACAAATTCCCGAAGCTCTGTTTCATCCTTTTTATCCGGGCGTCCTTTTGCAAACTGATGCATAATTGAATGCTCTGCTACAGCTGCAATCGCCGCCTTTACGTGAAATGAATTGCTCTCCAGCCCTTCTTTTAATTCAAACATCGTATCATCATATGCCCGATTACCATATACAATCACTGGAATCGCCATGGCACCTTCATTTTTCATCTGAGCAATTCTATTAAGAATCACTTCCGGCACTCTTCCTCCAAAAGAAGGAACTCCAAACAGACAAACATCTTCTTTTGTCATAGTATATTCCGAAAAATCACAGTCAGCATTAGAAAGATCAATCTCCTCTACCAACTCATTTTCTTTCCATTCATCTGACAAAATATCCATTACTTTTTTTGTACCGCCTGTAGGGCTGAAATATATACTATATAAACTCATTCTTAATCCCTCTCATCATTTGTATCTCATGGATATTTTTCATCTTACCGTTTTCAATTTTAACCCCTTCTTTTAAAATGGTCAACCAAAATCCTTTCGAAGGATTGTCAAAATAATATTCCACGCATATCCTTATCCCACACTTTTATTTCTCCGCAGGCGATTTTTTCTCCCGAGTCACCGGAAGGCTGCGTCTGGAAGTCATCGGGTTTTTCATGTAAAATGATTGTCTTTCCAATTACATCTTCCGGGTAGAACCGGGTCGTATAGATAGCGGCCCACGCTGTTCCATTATTTGAAAGAAGAGGCGGCAAGTCTCCTGCATGATCTGGGTGCTGCTGATTCGTCGGGTTATAATGCATCCCTGAATTTGCAAAGGGATCTTTTTCATTTCCCGTACAGAATGCGCCATCATGAATATGGAAGCCATGAAATCCTCCATTCTTTTCTTCCACTCCTTTAGGGATCCCGTATATT
The DNA here is from genome assembly GCA_051879455.1 of Lachnospiraceae bacterium. Taxonomy (GTDB): domain Bacteria; phylum Bacillota; class Clostridia; order Lachnospirales; family Lachnospiraceae; genus MD308. Next base: position 13,546 of record JBJEMB010000130.1, on the reverse strand, counting down.
TCCACAATCAGGATCGTTCCGTCATAAGTATCGTAAAAATCCACCTTACCGTGAATGGATTCAAACCCTTTCCGCCCTTTCATATCAGCCGTTGCCATGGGCCGTGTATGGTTTGCAGTAAACATAAAATCACACTCCTTCCCATCCATCATATGAGAGATTTTCCAGAATGTGATTTTTATGCCTACGCTTTTGACTTTTTATATCCGTCTATCGTTATCAGCAGAATACTTGTAATAACAAGGCAGCCTCCCACTACGATTCCAACCGTTACAGGATCTTTAAACCAGAAGGTTCCGAACACGACACTGACAATTGGTTCTAACATAGATACAAAAGCAGCAGTGGATGCTCCCAATTTGCTGATTCCAAACATCATCAGGAAATATCCGCATACAGTAAACAAACCGGAACCGCCAATCATCATTACCCATCCGGTCAACCCATTTGACGGTGCAACAAGAGTTCCTGTGGCAGGTGCAACTATTGAAAATACAACGGTAGCAGGCAGTGATACATAAAAGAGCTTCACTTCAATGGGAAGATCATTTGCCGGACCTTTTTCGTTAGCGACCAGATAGATTCCATATGTGAACGCTGACGCAATTGCCATCAAAAGACCCACAACCGGCATCTTTCCTCCTGCTCCCGTAAGAAATACCATTCCTAAAATAGATGCCACAATAGCTGTGATTTGAAGCTTTGTAAATCCATTTTTAAAAATCGTTCCCATGATCACACATACGATTGTAGGATACAAAAAGTTCAGCATGATCGTCGTTCCTACCGGCAGATATAGATAACTGCTATTTAGAAGGACTGCTGTAAACAGCATTCCAAATACACCCATCAGGATTCCCTGCACAAACTGTGCTTTCGTTGCTTTTAAGCTTTTCTTTTTGATTATTGCCATAAACAGACACACAAGTGTAATCGTCCAATTTGTAAAAAACATCAAACTGTTAAGCGGCAACCCACTAACCATCAACTGTTTCTGAATTGTCGGCATAATTCCCAAAATGGTTGCCGAACCTGCTACACAGATAAATCCAAGTAACATATTTCCCTATCTCCTTCTACTTCAAAATTATCACAAATATAAAACTCTAGACTTCGAATTGTTTCTTCATCATAAGATCCACTTTTTTCTTCTGCTGCTCTATCTGTCTTTCTCTGAACTCCTCTTCACTCAATAAAGTGAGTGCTCCTGTCGGACATATTTTCACACAGGCAGGCTTCATCCCTGCTTTCTGTCTCTCAATACAAGCATCACACTTTCTCATTTTTCCATCTTTACCAAAAGTCGGGATTCCATATGGACAAGCCATAGCACAGGAATGGCAGCTGATACAATTGGTATTGTCATAAAGGGTAAATCCTGTTTCTTTATCCTTCGTAAGACATCCACACGGGCATCCCATCACACACGGTGCATCCACACAATGCATGCAGCTTACAGAATAAAAGCTTAAGTCTCCTTTACCGTTTTCCAATGTAAATGTATTGCGAAATGGCTGCTCACCGGCAGGAATATCAATATCATTCTGATCCATACATGCGAGTGCACAGGCTCCGCAGGCAGAACATTTTTCTGAATCAAAAAACAAATATTTTTTCATTCTATGCTTCCTCCTTTTTTCTCACTGCACAACGAGTGGAACGATATGCCGGAAATCCTGAATACGGATCCAGATGGTCCCCGTCCATAAGACTTTCTGCATCTGCTTCCGAATATCCATGGAACAGGTTTACCAGTCCTTCCTGCATAGTCAGTGTCGGATGGACTTTCACACAGATGGAACCTCTTTCTGTCGAGATTTCGATGAAATCTCCCTCTTTCAGTCCAAGTTTTTCACAATCTGGCTTGTACATATCTGCGGTAGGTTCCGGTCTTAACGATCGGTTCCTTGGTACATTGTGAAGACGACTGTGGATCGCATTTGGAATTCTGGATCCAGAGGTAAATACAAATGGATATTTTTCCGGATCAACATCGTCAAGCGGATCTCTGTATGTAGGAAGGGCATTTAATCCCCATTCCGGATGCTGTTCTATAATCGCACTCTTTAACTCAAACTTTCCTGTCGGTGTTGCCAATCCTTTCTCTAGCATCTCGAAATCTTTATGTTCTCGGACCTCTGCTATTTTTACCGGAAGTTCTACCTTTTTAAGTTCTTCAACACTGACACCATAATCATCCAAAATATAATGCTGAATAAAGTATTCATATCCATTTTTTAACACTTCATCCGGAAGATCCATAATTCTTGCAAGCTCTGTACAGATCTGCACATCACTTTTTGATTCTCCGAGGGGCTCAATTGCAGGACTGGTGTACCATGCAAGACCTCCGGAATATGGCTTGAACTCTCCTCTTTCAAAGGAAGAGCATGCCGGAAGTACGATATCTGCCCATTTCGCCGTGTCTGTCAGGAACAAATCTGTATCCACGAAGAAATTTAAATCTTCAAGTGCCCGGAACATACGATTTGAATCCGGGAACATACGGGCATTCATTCCTAAAGCGAACACAGCACGGAGAGGATACGGTTTTCCTTCCAATATCTGTCTTGGCATGTCCATTGCCTGCATTTCGCCCTCCAGATAATTCCACAACGGAAATCTTTCTGTTCCTACAGGTTCTTTTACATTTTTCGGACGTGTCTCATAAAGATATTCTTCTTCTCTGGTCTCAAATCCGCAAGGCACATGCATAAAGGAATGCGGAGTCAGAACCTGTCCTCCCTCTCTGTCAAAATTACCGGTAATGGCAAGGAGCGAAAGTACAGAACGGTAATTCTGAAGTCCATTTCTGTGATGGCACAGCGGTGCCGAAGACTCATTACAGCTCATTCTTGGATTGTCATGAATCATCTGCGCAGCTTTTACAACCAGATCATAAGGGACACCGGTAATCTTCTTAATGTTACTTTCATTAAACTGAGCAACATACTCCTTATACTCCTCAAATCCGTAAACGTATTTCTCAATATACGGTTTATCAATCCAATCATTTTGAATCAGCACATTTGCAATTGCATGGGCAAGAGCACCGTCTGTTCCGCTTTTAGGCTGCAGGAACAGATCTGCAAGCTTTTCTGTCGTTGGTGTGCGCCTTGTATCAACAATGATGAACTTTAATCCTTTTTCTTTCAATTCCATCGCATTTTTTGCTTCCATATAGCTTGAATAAAAAGGATTAAATGCCCATCCAAGGAACAAGTCTGAATGCTCCATATCCGGGTTTGCCTGGTCTCCTGCTGCCACTTTCCAAGACATAAATGCCGCTGTATAACATGCACTGGATTCACATCCATAATTTGGACTTCCAAAAGCATAGGCAAGCCTTCGTAGTGTCTGGCGATACCATTTGGAATAACCCGAATAGAATGCCACACTTTCAGCTCCGTATTTTTCTTTGCATTTATTTAAGTTTTTGGCAATCTCTTCATATGCCTCATCCCATGTGATCGGCTCAAATTTTCCCTCGCCTCTTTTTCCCACTCTCTTAAGGGGTGTCATAATACGGTCATCACGATAAATGTATTCTCTGTTTGCCATTCCTTTTGTACATAACCGTCCGTCATTTTTCGGATGTCCGTCAATACCTTCGATCTTTATTACTTTTCCGTCTTTAATATAAGCATTAATTCCACAGTGCATTCCCGGTGAACAAATGTCACACATTGTATGACGGACTTCAATTCCTGTATCAGGTCCCGGGATCTTCGCTTTTATCTTTCTTTCCAAATCTGTCATACTGCTGCCTCCAAATATTCTATAAAATATTCATCAATTCCAAAATGTAATAACTGTCCTCTTTGCTCTGGTGTAAATCTGCAAGGCTCTCCTCTGAGCATCTTGATCAAATGTGCCTTTAAAACTCCTGATACACCATAGTTATCCAGTATATTGAATCCTACCGGTTTTCCTTCGTTCATAACAGCCCTCAGGTAAAATCCTTTTTTTCTGTTCATATATTCATAAACCTCACCGGTCATTCTGTTATCACCCAGACCAATGAAATCCATATCAAGAAAATGTGTGATATTATGAAGGATATTGCCGTCTGCCTCATCCGACACACCTGCCATGTTTCTTCCGGCGACTCTTCCCTGTACACCTGCATTTGCCCATAACCCGATAATCTGTGTCTGACCGGATTGCAGATTATTCCCCTGACAACAGTCTCCTGCCGCATAGATTCCAGCAACAGATGTCTGCATTCTTTCATCCACTACAATTCCGCGTTCAATCTGTACTTCCAAAGGATCCAAAACACCAGTTGCAGCTCTTGTACCAATATTTAAAATCAGAAGATCAGTATCTATGGCACTTCCATCACCGAGATGTACAGTATATCCTGTCACATTTCCTTCAGCATCCGTATGTTCATCGGCTGATGTGATTGCCTGTCCGAATGCAGTGTCAATCCCCATTTTTTTAATTCGCTCTTCAATCATCTCTGACACTTCCGGATATGCCGCCAATGCAAAAATGTGAGATGCCATATCTGCTAGAGTTACATGAGTTCCCTGTTTATGAAGAAGCTCTGCAACTTTAATACCAACCATAGAAGCACCTACCACTACCGCATCCTTGTAATGCTTCTTTTCAAGTTTCAACCGAAGTTTTGTTGCATCTTCCACCGTTCTCATACAATGAGCCCCCTTAAGAGCAGCAAAGGATCCCGGTACAAATGCTGTTGCTCCTGTGCATACAAGAATCTTGTCATAGTGATATTCTTTTTCATCCTCTGTGACTACGATTTTGTCATTCGCCTTCACATGAACTACTTTTGTTTCTGTAATAAAATTTGCCTCATATTTTTCACCGATTTCTTCCAGTGTCCCACACGGAAACATTCCTTCATATGGGAGCTTTCCAGATACATAATAAGTCGTCAGCATGGGATTATAAGGCGGCATATCTGTATCACTGTATACATCAATCACCGAATCACAATCAGTTTCCCGGATCGCCGCAAGTGCATGATAACCGGCACAGCCAAATCCGACTATTGCAAAACGCTTTGTCATCTTCTTACACTTCCTTTTTAAAATTTATTTTTATACAGAAACAAGGATGCCGAGGCATCCTTCTTCCGTGTATGAGTGTGCCACACTCATAACATCTATCTTCTGTTTTTATCGCACATATAATAAAATTTTATTTTGTTTCATCAGCAATTTTTTTCACATGCTTTTCTCTCAGGAATGCATAGATAATTACAATTGCAAAGAATACAACAATCATCTGCCATGCATTCTGGATATCTGCAAAGTTAAGAATTGCTGCCATAACATAACCGGCAAGTGCAATAGTAGTAAGAATCATAAGAGGTGTTTTTCCCATCTTAAATGAAGTCTCTTCCATTGCTTTCGGATTCTTTTTATGAATCAGGTAACCTGTCGCAATCGGGAATAATACATAGATCAAACTCAGTCCATTACCCAATCTGGAGATTACTTCAATGTCCAGTCCTGTCAGAATCGGAATTGCACCAACAATATAGAAAATGGTAAGTAACACTACCGGTGTTCCTCTCTTGCTGATATAAGCAGCCTGTTTTGGGAGCCATCCTTCCTCAGCAGCAATTAAAAGTCCTTTTGTACACCATGTGAATGTAGCATTCAGAGTAGAAGCAACTGCAAACATACCTCCACCAACGATAAAGAAAATATAAAGCGGTTTCGGGAAAATTGCTTTTGCAACTAATGAAAGGCTCTGTCCTGCCACTTCGTCAATCGGAAGAACTCCTGCAGCAACAATACCGATAAATGCATAAATAACAGCTACTAATAATGTGCTTCCAATCATAGCTCTCGGAAGATCGCGTCCCGGATTTTTCATCTCACCGCCAAGCTCACTTAAGAATTCTGCACCACCTGTTGCAAATGTAAGAAGAGATGCACCTGTAAGGAAACTAATAAATCCATTTGGCATAATCTTGTCCATTCCTGCAAATGCTGACCAATCTACTTTTGGAAGACCAAATACTACAAACAATGCCATTGCAGCGACCAGAACTACAACAAGGATGTTCTGAAGTTTCGCTGCCATCTCTACACCCATAATGTTCATAATATAACACAAAGTCAAAATGCCAAACGCAACAACCGTCTGATTCACTCCCGGAATCAAGTCGCCTGCATATGTGGCAAATGTAATCGCAAACATTGCCAATACCAACTGTCCTGCTACTAAAAGTGCCAGATAAAAGAAACCTGTCTTTTTACCAATATAATCTCTTACATAAGTATACATACCACCTGTAGCCGGCACCGCAGAACCGAGTACTGCTAAAACCATGTTTGGACATATAACAAGTATTGCAGCCAGAATAAATGCTAAAGGAGTACCTGCACCTGTCAGTGCAATCGTAATTCCTGTTAAAACCATAATTCCCGAACCGATAATCTGTCCGATACCAATTCCCATCAAATCCCAAAATCCAAGGACCTTTTTTAATCCACCCTGTTTGTTCTCTTCACCCATAATAATCTCCTCTTTTGTTAGTTCATGTATTTATCATACATTTTTGACAATTGTTCCAAACCTTGATTTAAAGTCTCTCTTGCGCAGCCAATATTAAATCTCATAAATCCATCTGCCTGCTCGCCATAGTGGCTTCCATCGCCAAGTGCAATGCCATATTCTTTTGCAAGAACTTCTGTAATCTTTGCACTTGACATTCCATAACATCTCATATCCAACCACATAAGGAATGTTCCCTCATGTTTTGTAACGTGTACTTTTGGCATTTTTTCAGAAATGAAATCGCTCACAATTTTTGCATTTCCTTCTACATATGCTTTTGCCTCATCCATCCATGTATCTGCATATGTATAGGCAGCCTCCATTGCGGTAAACGCAAGATCACATGGCCCAAACATCCATCTGGACTCAAAATCTGCCACTACCTGTTTTTTCAGTTTCGGATTCGGAATCATCAAACAGGAAGACACCATTCCCGCCAGATTAAATGACTTGCTGACCGCTGTATAGACAATCAATTTGTCATGAATTTCTTTAAATTTACCCATTGGTGTATATGGACGAGTCAATGCATAATCACAGTGAACTTCATCACTAAATACATATACATCGTACTTTTTGCACAGGCTGGCAATTTTTTGAAGTTCTTCTTCTGTCCAAACACGCGCGATTGGATTGTGCGGGTTGCAGATGATCACACCTTTTACACCATTTTTCAGTTCTTCTTCAAATTTTTCATAATTAATTGTGAAAATATTATCCTCATGGTTCAAAGGACATGCTACCAACTCATGACCACTATTTTGTACCGCAGCAAAGAACGGATCATATACCGGTGTAAACACAAGCACTTTCTCCCCTTGCGGAATCAACATCTGAAGATTAAAATACAGAGAAGTTACTACACCTCCGCTGATAAACATCCAACTTGTGTCCGGTTTCCATCCATGCCGACGATCCCACCAGCCCTGTATGGAATCATATACGTTATCCCACGGATCAGCATAGCCGAATGTTGGATGATCACATCTTTTTTTCAATGCTTCCACGATTTTGGGTTCAACTGCGAAATCCGTATCTGCAATCCAGAATGGAAGTAATCCGTCTTTCTGTCCAAAGTCATACTGTACATTCCATTTGATGCTACTGGTTCCTCTACGATCGACTACTTTGTCAAAATCATACATCTCCTACTCTTCCTTTCTCTTTGGATTCTTTTAACTTATTATGTAATATAACATATTTCAATTCATTTTGCAAGTTTTTTTATCACTTTTATATTTTTATTATCACTTTCTATATATTCAATTTATATATAGAAAAACCAAATATAGTCATCTAAATTATACATGCTATTTTATTAATTCATCTCTTTTTCATCCTTATATCTCTCCTCCTCACTTATTATGTATTATGATATATTTTCGTATTATGGAAATTCTGTTAAAATAAAAAAAGAAGTAAACTGCTATCACTGCATTTGCTTCTTTCTTCATATTTGACATTATTTCTCGATAATAAAGCTCTATTTTTCCAACAATTCAAAGTACTCTTCATACATCTGAGCAACATACTGTGTATGCTCTTTCATATAAAAATATGCAAATTCTCCATTTCGCTCTTTAATTGCACGCAAAATATTTCTGTGATGCTGTTCCAATATCTTTCCAGCATCTTCGTATTTTTCCGGTTGTATAATATCTAATGGCGCTTTTTCCCCTTCTAAAATGAAGAGTCTCTCCATAAGATCAGACAATGCTCCATTTCCCAAAAGCGAAATAAGTGTCCTGTGAAACTCATAAGAATCTTCCAATATTTCCTTATTTTTCATTTTCTCCATGAGCCATTCAATCTGTTCATCCGTTGCATTCAATGCGACTTGCCGTACCGCCTCCGGTTCCAACATAAGACGTATCTGCGTAGATTCCATAAAATTCTGTCGATACTCCTTAATCGCTTCAACAAATCCTTCCCTGTATTCTTTATCTTCTGTGCAAAACAGCACTTCGCTGCCTCTTCCCTGACTGGTTTGGATAAAGCCCATATCGGCTAATACAGAAAGTGCTTTACGAATCGTAATTCTGCTGACATTAAAGTCTTCCATCAACTCTTTTTCACTCGGAAGCAAATCTCCCTTTTTATAAATTCCGGATACAATACGTCCCTTTAACTCTTTCACAACCAGTTTATATAATACGACTTTTTCATTGCTATTTGTCATTTTACATACCCCATGTTCCATTTAAACTATTATTTAAAGTATAGCAAGTCCTCTATTCTTTTTGCAAGTAAAGCAAGCTTGTTTTTTTAGGATTTATTCTATATAATACTTACAGATTATATTATAAATACAAAGCATTTAAGGGGATTTGATAATGACTGATAATGAAGTATTACAGATTTATACAAACCTTCTTCCGTTTTTAGGAAAAGTGTTGGGACCAAGCTGCGAGTTATGTGTACACGATGTCCGCAATCCGAAAGAATCTATCATAGCTATCGAAAACAGTGCTACAGGAAGAAAAATTGGTTCTCCAATGACAGATCTGGCATACACTACAATGGAAAAGGGGCTATACACCGATAACGACTGTGTCTTAAATTACGAAGGAAGCTCTAAAGGCAAACCGTTTCTTTCCTCTACTTATTTTATCAAAAATGAAGACCGTCTGATCGGACTTCTTTGCATTAACAAAGATCTGAGTGCGGCAAATACAACCGTCGCTGCCCTTCAAAATCTTTTAAGCACATTCAATCTCACCATGCCCGAAAACTCAGAATACACGGAAACTCTGGAAGGTCCGGTTTCTGACTTACTTCCGGCACTGGTCTCTGATGCAATCGCTCAGACCAACATTCTTCCGGAGCGCATGACAAGAAAAGAAAAAGTGGATCTTGTTCACAAATTGAATGAGCAGGGCATCTTGTCAATGAAAGGCGCAGTAAAAGAGATTGCTGCTCAGCTTAGTATTTCTGAGCCGACAGTATATCGCTATCTGAACAAAAAAAGCGCCGAATAAATCATTCCATCAGATATAACGCAAAAAAGCATGCAAAATGAGGATTTTCTCTCTTTGCATGCTTCTTTTTATTCTAAGAGGAAGTTTCTATGTTTATTTACAGCATTCACATGCTTCCGTTGCAATAGTACCTCTTGCACAAGTAACTTCAATTTCTACCTTCGCTCCCATTGGAAGTGCAGCAACCTGAAAACAGGATCTTACCGGATACGGTTCTTTTACATATTCTCCGTATACAGCATTCACTGCTGCAAAATCATTGATATCCGCAAGAAAAATTGTTGTTCTTACAACATCAGCATATGTAAGATCTGCCGCTTCTAAGAGTGCTGCGATATTGTCCATAGACTGTCTGGTCTGACCGGCTGCATCTTCTGCTTCGATTTTTCCTGTTTCAGGATTGATTGGAAGCTGCCCTGAAAAAAGAACAAGTCCGTTAAGACATAATCCTGGCGAATAACAACCGATCGCCTTTGGTGCTTTCTCTGATGTAATAGGTGTCTGAAAACTCATGAATAATTCCTCCGTTTCTGCGAAACACCACTGCTTCGCTCTGATGATATTACTTTTCTGTTTTGAGAATATCACCGTTTCCTTAACTTTGTCAATCATTTTTGATAATATTTATATCAATTTAATATTTATTTTATCATTTGTATATTTTAACAATCGTCTTGATTGCATTTTTATCACATCAAGTGTATATTTATTTTGAAAATTTTTAAGGTGCAGAGTCTTAATAACTTAACAAAACTCTACACCTTTTATTTATTAGTTACTCGTTTAATTGTCTTCAAGCATCGACTGAAATATATCCTTTAATGCTTTTAAATCGCAAACTTTTCCTTCAAGTTCTCAAGAACTGTAGTTATCCTATTTCTCGGACATGCCAGATTAAATCTTGCGAACCCATTCCCCAGTTCACCAAAAAAGGTTCCATCATTCGTTGCCACATGACACTCATGAAGCAAATAATCGTGAAGTTCCCTGGCTGGTACAGACGTTTTTCTAAAGTCTACCCACACCAGATAAGTTCCTTCCGGTTTATATACAGTAAGCGCAGGGATTTCTTTCTTTATATAGTTAACAAAATAATCCAGATTACCATTAATATAGCGGTTTAACTCATCAAGCCAGTCTTCCGACTCATTGTATGCGCCTGTAAGGGCCGCTTCTGAAAATGCATTATTCTCTGCCGCATGGGATTTCTCTTCTATTTCTACAAATTTATTTCTCAGGTCCTCATTAAAAATGAAACAATTTGCAACGTGGACGCTGGCAATATTGAATGCTTTTGACGGAGAAGTACATATTATGCATCTGTTCTTTATATCCTCTGACAAAGAAGAGATAAAAGTATGTTCAAATCCTCCCGAAATCAGTTCACTGTGAATATCATCGGAAATAATATAAAGTCCGTGTTTCACACAAAGATCCCCGAGTGCTTTTAGCTCTTCCTTTTTCCACACTCGACCGACCGGATTATGCGGGTTGCAAATGATCACCGCTTTGGTCTTTGACGTGATCTTGCTTTCAAAATCATCTAAATCCATTGTATAAAAACCGTTTTCTTTTTTCAGCGGACTTTCAACAAGAACCCTGTCATTATCGTTTACAACCTTGAAAAACGGTCCATATACCGGAGTCTGAATGATAATCTCATCCCCCGGATCAGAAATAGCCTGAACCGCAAAGGAAAGCGCCATTACCACATTAGGTACATAGCAGATCTCCTCTTTTTTCAAATCAAGATCATGCCTTCTCTTCATCCAGTTTATAACCGAATCATAATATTTATCCGAAAGAAACTGATACCCAAAAGCACCTTGTAGTGCCGCATTTTTCAGATTTTCAGTAATCGCCGGTGCCACTTCAAAATCCATGTCCGCGATCCACATCGGTGTGACATCCTCTTTGACAAATGATGCATCCCATTTTATACAGTTTGTTCCTTTTCTCTCAATTCCCTTGTCAAAATGATACATTTTGATTCCTCCTCGTATAATTTACGCACTGATTGCATTTCCTGTATACAACTGATAATATTTTCCCTTTTCTTCGATCAACTGATCGTGAGTTCCTCTCTCGATGATTCTTCCCTGCTCCAGAACCATAATACAGTCAGAGTTTCTTACCGTGGAAAGTCTGTGAGCAATCACAAAGGTCGTTCTTCCTTTCATCAACTTATCCATACCGTCCTGGACGATTCTCTCGGTTCTTGTATCAATAGAGCTTGTTGCCTCATCAAGGATAAGGACCGGCGGATCTGCGATGGCAGCTCTTGCAATGGCAAGGAGCTGTCTCTGTCCCTGACTTAAGTTCGCACCATCTCCGGTAAGCATGGTGTCATACCCATCCGGAAGTCTGCGGATAAATCCGTCTGCATTTGCAAGTTTTGCTGCTGCCACAACCTCTTCATCAGTTGCATCCAGCTTACCGAATCTGATATTATCTTTTACCGTTCCTGTAAACAGATGCGTATCCTGAAGAACGATTCCAAGGGATCTTCTAAGGTCTGATTTTTTAATCTTATTGATATTGATCCCATCGTATCTGATCTTTCCGTCCTGAATATCATAGAAACGGTTGATCAGATTCGTAATCGTCGTCTTTCCGGCTCCGGTAGAACCTACAAATGCAATCTTTTGTCCCGGTTCTGCAAAAAGTTTCACATCATGAAGGACGATTTTTTCATCATTGTATCCAAAATCAACCCCATTAAATACAACATCGCCTTTGACTTCCACATAGTCTACGCTTCCGTCTGCCTGATGAATGTGCTTCCATGCCCACCGTCCGGTATGTTCTTCACATTCAGTAAGCACTCCGTTTTTCTCAACCGCATTTACAAGTGTAACATATCCGTCATCCTTCTCGACTTCTTCATCCATCAGCTTAAACACACGATCTGCTCCGGCAAGAGCCATAATGACCGCATTAAGCTGCTGACTGATCTGGTTGATCGGCATACTGAAACTTTTGTTAAACGTAAGGAAACTTGCCAGTCCTCCAAGGGTAAAGCCTCCAACTCCATTTAGTGCCAAAGCACCTCCTACGATTGCACATATAACATAGCTTACATTTCCAAGCTGTGCATTGATCGGTCCTAAGAAGTTGGAAAATGTATTCGCTCTGTCTGCGCTGACAAACAGTCTGTCATTGAGTTCTTTGAACTTCTGCTTACTCTCTTCTTCATGACAGAATACTTTTACAACCTTCTGACCATTCATCATCTCTTCGATATGCCCGTTGACCGCACCGAGATTTCTCTGCTGCTCCATGAAATATTTTCCGCTCTGTCCGGTTGCTTTTTTTGTGCAGTAAAGCATAACTCCCACCATAATCAGAGTCACTACCGTAAGCGGAATATTGAGGATGATCATACTGACAAACACGCTCACAATTGTCACTCCGCTGTTGATGATCTGAGGAATACTCTGGCTGATCATCTGTCGGAGAGTGTCGATATCATTGGTGTACACCGACATAATATCCCCATGTGCATGGGTATCAAAGTATTTGATTGGAAGTTTTTCCATATGCTCAAACAGTTCATCTCTCAGATTCCTAAGAGTTCCCTGTGTAACATTTACCATGATTCGATTATATGCATACACAGAAACAACTCCGATCGCGTAAAATACCGCAACCCTTCCGATTGCATGTGCCAGTGGTGAAAAATCCGGCTGATCCGTAAGTAAGAACGGCGTAATATAATCGTCAATAAGATTTTTCATAAACATTGTTCCCTGAACATTTGCGAGAACCCCCACAAAAATAAGTATTACAACCAGGATACACTGTCCCCCGTAATTGCGGAACACATAAGACATCAGTCTTTTAAAGATTTTGCCCGGATTCTGAATCTTTGGTCTCACTCCTCTCGGAGCTTTTCCATGCATTTTTCCACCTGCCATCTTACTCACCTGCCTTCTCATCAAAGTCACCGCCGCCCTGAGTCTGTGACTCGTAGACTTCACGGTAGATCTGGTTATTTAAAAGAAGCTCTTCATGTGTTCCGATACCAT
>JBJEMB010000129.1:0-15221 GCA_051879455.1 Lachnospiraceae bacterium | reverse complement strand
TCGATTGTTCCCGGTGGCTTGCTGGTCAGATCATACATTACTCTGTTTACACCCTTTACTTCATTGATAATTCTGCTCATTACTTTCTGAAGTACTGCATACGGAACTTCCGCTGCTTCAGCTGTCATGAAGTCAATGGTATTTACTGCCCTGAGTGCCACTGCATAATCATAGGTTCTCTCATCTCCCATTACACCTACGCTTCTCATATTTGTAAGTGCTGCGAAATACTGACCTACTGTCTTATTCATGCCGGCTGCATCCATCTCTTCACGGTAGATAGCATCTGCTTCCTGAACAATCTTTACTTTTTCTTCGGTTACTTCACCGATAATACGGATACCGAGTCCCGGTCCTGGAAACGGCTGACGATATACAAGTTTCTCCGGAATACCAAGTTCCAGTCCCGCTTTTCTCACTTCATCTTTAAACAAGTCACGAAGAGGTTCAATGATTTCTTTAAAATCTACGTAATCCGGAAGTCCTCCAACATTGTGATGAGATTTGATCACTGCGGATTCTCCGCCGAGTCCACTCTCTACAACATCCGGATAAATGGTTCCCTGTACAAGGAAATCTACGGCACCGATTTTTTTCGCTTCTTCTTCAAAGACACGAATAAATTCTTCACCAATGATCTTACGTTTTCTCTCTGGCTCTTCCACTCCTACCAGTTTGCCGTAGAATCTCTGTTGTGCATTGACACGGATAAAATTCAAATCGTAAGGTCCTTCCGGTCCGAATACAGCTTCTACTTCATCTCCCTCATTTTTGCGGAGAAGACCATGATCTACAAATACACAGGTAAGCTGTTCACCTACTGCCTTAGATAACAGTACTGCTGCCACTGAAGAATCTACACCACCTGACAATGCACAGAGCACTTTTCCGTCTCCGACTTTTTCACGGATCTGCTTTATAGACTCTTCCACGAAAGAATCCATTCTCCAGTCTCCGGCGCATCCGCACACACCAAGTACGAAGTTTGACAACATCTTTGTACCCTCTGCTGTGTGAAGTACTTCCGGATGGAACTGAATTGCATATAATCCGGCCTCTTCATTTTCTGCTGCTGCAACAGGACAATCTGCTGTGTGTGCAGTAATCTCAAATCCCGGAGCAATTTTTGAAATATAATCAAAATGACTCATCCAACATGTGGTCTTTGGTGATACATTTGCAAATACTTTAGAATCCGTTTTGTCAATCAGCACTTCTGTCTTTCCGTATTCTCTTACGTCTGCCAGTTCTACTTTACCCCCAAGCACATGCATCATAAGCTGCGCACCATAACAAAGTCCCAGAACCGGAATGCCAAGTTCAAACAGTTCTTTTCTGTAAGTCGGAGAATCTGCCTCATAGCAGCTGTTCGGTCCGCCTGTAAGAATGATTCCTTTTGGATTCATCTCTTTAATCTTCTCAATGTCTGTCTTATAAGAGTAGATTTCACAGTATACGTTACATTCTCTGACACGTCTTGCAACCAGCTGATTGTACTGGCCACCAAAATCAATGACAATTACTAACTCTCTTTTCACCTGTGTTCCTCCCAAAAAATAATATGCTTCCTTACTCGATACATTTACCGATGAAATATATTATAAATTAGCAAATTCATATTTACAATGCCTGTTTATTAAATTTTTCTTTTTTATTGACATGAATTTATGCGAATTTTACAATAAAAGTAATAAATGTAACATCTATGTTTTTTTGTCAGAAACGGGGAATAAATATGGAAGAAAATGTAAGAGTCGTTGACCGTGTATTTGATATCATTGAGCAGCTTGCTGCTTCTAACTCACCAATGGGACTATCCGATATTGCTAAAGCCACTAATATGAGTAAAAGTACCGTTCACCGGCTCCTTTCCTCTATGTGTGCCCGGCATTATGTAGAAAAAAACTCTGACAACACCTATTCCATCGGTTATAAATTAATGGAAACAGTCAGTCTCCATATTAACAGCCTCGAACTTCTGACGGAAGCAAAACCGTTTTTAAGCGATCTGATGCGTGATCTGCATCTGACTGCCCATATGGGAATCTTAGACGGCTGTGACGTTGTCTATCTCGAAAAACTCGACATTTACCCAAACACAAGATTATATACGCAAGTAGGATTCCGTTCTCCCGCTTACTGCTCTTCCATGGGAAAATGTCTTCTCTCCTGTCTGTCCGGAGACGAATTAGAGGATGCATTATACGGATGCGATTTCAAACGATACACCCCAAACACAATCACAGACATCCGTGAATTCAAACGATACCTTCGCGTCGTGAGACGTCAGGGGTGGGCAATGGATAACGAAGAATACCAGCTTGGCCACCGCTGTGTCGGCGCTCCAGTATACGATTACCGCGGAACACCTGTAGCCGCCATCAGCGCCAGCGGATCCATCACCCAACTATCCGACAAAAATCTCGAATCTGTCATACAAGAAGTTAAACAAGCAGCAGCAAGCTTATCACGAAGAATGGGATATGTAAATTAGGGACGTAGTAAAATGCAATTATACCCCGGGGGTAAATTTAAAAACACCCCGGGGTATCATTAAGTTTACCCCCGGGGTATTTTTTAATTTTACTACGTCCCTAATTTATATTTTTCAGCACGATTGTTTTTGTTCTTGTTACTTCATCGAAGGTTGACATTACTCCTTCGGTTCCGATTCCAGAATATTTGTAGCCGCCGAATGGCATCTCGAAGCTTCTGAAGAAGCTTGCGCCGTTGATTACGGTTCCGCCGCATTCCAGTGCGTTGCAGACTTTCATAGCTGTTCTCATATTTTCGGTGAAGACGCATCCGCACAGACCAAATTTGGAGCTGTTTGCAATTTCGATTGCTTCTTCTACTGTATCAAATGTGATGATTGGCACAACTGGTCCGAAGATTTCCATGTCACTTGCTACGTCTGCAGTTTTTGGTACATTTGCAATGACTGTAGGTGTGATGAATGCACCGTCTCTTGTTCCGCCAAGTACGATTGTTCCGCCTTGTTCTACAGTCAGGTTGATCTGGCGTTCCACTTCAATTGCTGCTTTTTCACTGATCAGACATCCAATCTGTGTGCTTTCATCGGATGGCATGCCCTGTTTCAGCTGTTTGATTCTTGCGATTGCTTTCTCGGTAAATTCTTCTACGCGATTCTTCTGCACAAGGAAACGTTTGGATGCGCAACATACCTGTCCTGTGTTGTACATACGTCCCCAGATCAATTCTTCTACTGCCAGGTCTACATCTCCATCTTCCAATACGATAAATGCATCATTTCCGCCAAGCTCAAGCGCAATGTGTGCCAGATGGTCTGCTGCAGTTTTCGCTGTCTCAATACCAACTTCTGTGGATCCGGTAAGGGTAATCGCATGAACATCTTTGTTGGAGCATAGCCAACTTCCTACTTTGGAGCCACGTCCGGTTACGATTTCAATGGCACCTGGTGTTACACCTGCTTCTCCAAGCATTGCCGTCAGTTTGCAAAGAGTCAGCGGATTATCGGTCGATGGTTTTACGATTGCTGCATTTCCTGCCAGAAGTGTCGGAGCAATTTTCTGGTCAAAAAGATCACACGGGAAGTTAAATGGGATCACACATGCGATAACGCCGATTGGTTCTCTCTTCGTAATCAGCACATTTTTATCCTGTCCTGCCTCCATACCTGCCGGAATTGTCTCTCCGTAAAGGTGTTTTGCTCTCTCAGAAAATGCTTTGAATGCGATTGGAATATTTCCAATCTCTGCTCTTGCCTCTACGATTGGTTTTCCGGTCTCAGCAGATAATGTCTGCGCAAGATCTTCTTTATTTGCTTCTACAATATCCAGAAATTTATACATAATCTCTGCTTTTTCATATACCGGAACCTTTGCCCATATCTTCTGTGCAGCTTTTGCTTTTTCTACTGAAAGGTCAACATCCTCTTTTGTTGCGGATGGAATTGTATCTACCACTGCTCCCGTTGCCGGATTGATAACATCTATAGCCTGTCCGTCAGAAGCATCTACTGCTATACCATTTATAAACATCTTCATAACTATTATCTCCTTTCAAACCTTTACGGATCTTTTATGCTTCAAATGCTGTGAACGACAACATCAGTCCACCACAAGTATTCAATCCGTCATCTTCAAATCCATACTCACCAAATGTAAATTCTGCAATAAATGGAACATCTCCTGCTTCTTTCTTAAGCTGTTCTGCCACTTCATCAATTCTTGCATCAATTCCGGCTCTTCTTCCACCACAGTGTACAAGATGATATGCTCCTGCCGGCGCAGATAATTTTCCTTTCACATCTGCCAGTGTCTTTCCGGTAGATTCGATCAGTTCATCTACGGTACCTTCCATTCGGATAACAGCTGTTCCTTCCGCAAGATTATTTCCGATATTCATTGTAAGATCATCGTTTCCGTTCATTGGATGACGAATCGCAACCAGATCACCCAGACGATCCTTTACACCAAGCGGTGATGTAATTGTCTCAGCAAGCAATGCTCCGCCTTTAACAGCTTCAACATCCATACCTCTCCACTCTGCATATTTCTGAAGTGCCGGAACACCGTCAATCTCTGCAAGTACGCGGTGATCGATCACTTTTGTGATAACGCCCACATCTTTTGTCTCACGATATGCACCGGTAAATTTATTTGCCATCTTCTTATCTGTGTAGAAAAATGCTACTGCAACGCCATCTGCAAATGCTCCTTTATCTGTGTACAATTTCCATTTTCCTTCAATGCTGTTATCTGCAGCACTTCCTCCGTAGAATGGTACTCTTCCGATCACTTTTGTAATCCCTTTTACATAAAATTCTTCCAGTCCCGGAGGTGCTACCATGTAATAGTAATCCGGAGGTGTTGTCTTGCCGGCTCTTTCCATTGCAAGCTTCGCTGCCTGCTCACCTGCATCTACCGGACAGTCTGTTCTTTCTACTGCAGCGATTCCAACTGCCATATCCGGATCAGAAACTGCCATGATTCCTACAAAGCCATCTTCTGAACTTATGTATCCTTCCGGAGTGATCACACCGGTAAATGAAGTATTTCCAATCACCGGAACTCCCGGAAGTTCCTCTGCAATTCCTGCCAGCATCGCATCCAGATCATAGTCACAGCTTGCGTAAACATACGCCATATTTACAGCATCAAGCCCTGCCTTTGCTTTTGCAGCTGCCTCTGCTCCCGCTGTTTTCGGGTTACTGTTTATACTGGAACCAGTATTTCCTTTCATCATAGTTACAGCCTCCTTTTTATATAAAACGAACAATTTATTTATTAATTCTAATTATAATTTATTCATTTTCACAAACAACACAGCTATCCCACTAAGCGGAACAGGCGTTCCACTAGGTGGAACGCCTGTCACTTTACACACTATTCTATAACTATGTTTAAACAATTGCACTCTTCTTCCATTTCCCGCTAAAATACCGAATGGTAAAGCAGATTGCCCGAAATACCCAGTCGATAACCATCGCAACCCACACGCCAAAAACTCCCATTCCCATATATTTTCCTAAGATATATGAGAAGAAAATCCGAAAGATCCACATAGAGATAATGGATATACACATACAGGTTTTCGCATCTCCTGATGCCCGAAACGTAGTCGGGAGCGTGAATGCAATTGGCCAGATAAAGATTGCACTGAACCCATGGAAGTTGATAATATCGCGAGCCGTTCCGGCAGTAAGGTCCGTCAGATGGTATGCATTCAGTATGGTTGGCAGACAGAGATACACAAGCCCTACCATTACCGCAATACCGATATGTGTGATCACAAGCAGCTTTCTGTTATAATATTTTGCCTGCTCATAGTCTCCCGCACCGACACATCGGGAAATCACAGTTGTCACTGCAAAGGACATGGCCATTCCCGGAAGGATCTGGAACAAAGCCACAGCATTACTTACTGCGTTTGCCGCAATTGCATAAGTACCAAAAGTGGAAATCAGACTGAGCACCAGAATTTTCCCAAGCTGGAACATACTGTTTTCCAGACCATTTGGGACACCGACACTAAGGATTCTTTTCACTTCCTTCCAGTCCGGACGATACCGGAATGACTTCTGTATATGAATTGTCTGTTTCGTATCAAGTAAAAGATAAATGATGATAATGGCCGCTACCATACGGGAAACAAGAGTCGGAATCGCCACTCCTTCGGTTCCGCAATGGAAACCATAGATCAAAAGCGCATTACCTCCTACATTGATCACATTCATAACGATAGATACCTGCATGGAAATCCTGGAATTTCCCATCGTACGAAAAATTGCCGCTCCGCCATTGTACATTGCAATAAACGGAATAGATGCAGTCACAATCATCAAATATGTATTGGCATGTCCCATGACATCAGCCTCAATCTGTCCAAAAATCTTATGTAAGATCACATATTTGCCGGCATACACAATAACCGTGATCACAATCGCACAAAGGGTAATGAACCACACAAGCTGAGTTGCCGACCTACAGGCAGCTTCCTTCTTTTTCTGTCCCAGATACTGTCCCGCAACAACTGCTCCTCCCGTAGCAAGCGCTGCAAAAATGTTAATAAGAAGCACCATGATCTGGTCCACCAGAGACACTCCGGATACAGCCGATTCCCCGACACTTGCAATCATAATAGAATCTGCCATACCTACAAGAACTGCCAGAAGCTGTTCAATGATAAGTGGAATGATCAGAGCCACCAGTGCTTTGTTATCAAATAAATAAGTTTTTCTTTCTGATTTTCTTATATTGTCCATAATAAAAACTCCTCAGCGATTATTATACGCCGAGGAGTTTCATTCCTCAAGGTCAAGTTTTCTCTGACAGTATTATTTCCAGGAATCCAGAAGCTTTTTCAAAAGTCGTTTTAATTCTGTCTGCTCCTCATCTGTCAATACAGCAAACATATCACTCTCATCCATTCGCGGAGACTGTTCTCTCAATGCTGCTTTTCCATCTTCTGTAAGATTTACAACGCTCTTTCTTTTGTCATTCTCATCCTTTTCTCTTGTTATCAGTCCTTTATGTTCTAATTTCATCAATACTTCACTCAGAGATCCTGGCTGAATCTTAAGAATATCCTGCAATTCTTTCTGGCTGATATTTTCTTTTTCCGCAAGAATCAAAAGAATTCCTCCCTGTCCGCCGCCACGGCGTCCTCTGTGGTGAAGATGATGTCCACACGCATGCATCAGTCCATCCAGGCTGTCTTCATCAAAGACTCTTCCATGATGACCCGGATGCATTCCATGACCCGGGTGGCCTCCATGGCCTGGGTGACCTCCATGTCTGCCGTGATGCATCTCCTCATCATATTCCGGGTTTTCACCTAACATAGCACTTCTTCCCCTTGGACATTTTAAATCTGTGATTGGGCAATGATTTGGGCACTGGTTACAAACTTCTTTATTATCTAATGACATATTAATTCCTCCTTTTTTATTCGGTACCTAAATAATATATCATTTTGTTCCATTTGTCAAGGTGCCTAATTATTTTTTTATAAATTTTTTCTTCCCTCTCAAATCTCTGTTTTTATCTCTGTTTCTTCCGACTCTTTCTCTCCTTCCACCATCTCCAGATAATTTCCTTTATCAATATGCATCATGGAAATCTGATTCTGATGTCTTCGGAATCCATACACACTGTCCACATTGCGGATCAATGACTGCAAACGTTCATCCGGAACACAGACGATGAGCTGCAGCTCCAGTTCTCTCGCATAGCGAAGACACACTTCGCTTCGCTCTTTGTCCATCTTGGAAAATGCTTCGTCTAAAAGCACCAGACGGATCTTTGGCTCACGATTGCTCTGCTGCATATAAAGCATGGCAAATCCTGCGAGGAGAGCCACATATTTCGGGTTCTGTCCCTCGCCTCCGGAGTCTCGTCCCGCCATCTCATCCACGGCATTTTTCTTTATATTTCCCTGCTCATCTTCCACACGCTCATACATGCTGAAGGTGAGATAATTGCGATAATCTGCGTACTTTTCCATCTCCTGTTTGTGGAGGGACCGTTTCTGCCCGTCTTCGTCTCTTGGTGGCATAAACTTCTCAGTAAGTCTCTGGATCTGTTTTTCGTATTTCTGGTAAAATTCATCCTCGCCAAAGCTTAACTGGCCGTCAAATCCATCATTATCAAGCACCTTACTGTCAAGCTCCGATGCCATAAGCATCTCATAAAACTGCCCGTTTTCATTCTCTGCCGGAAGTATATCGATCTGATACGTACTGTCAGAGAAACGAATCTTCGCAAGCATTCGGTTGATCTCCCGCTTGTGCCTGTAAGCCGCTTTAATCTCTCCATGAATAGTAGCGATGACATTTTCACGCAATGTATGATAAACAAGGCGGTACTGCTTTTCAAACTCTTCTTTATACTTCGGCTCAAAATCTTTTCGGAGCTGTTCAAGCACTCTATCATATACATCATTGTCATGCTCCACCCCGGTAAATCCATACGCCGGATACTCCCGATTGAACTTATTGCGGGCGATTGCTCGCTGCTCAGTCTCAGTCTCTTCCTGACTGCTAAGCTCTGCAAGGACATCGTTTTGCTTTCTTCTGTAAACGGTCTCTGACTGAGTTTTTAAGTTTTCTTTCACTTCTGCCATCAGTGTTTCATTTTCCACAAAGCCTTCTCTCAAAATAGAAAGCTTTTCCTGAAGACCGTTTCGCTCCTTCTCTGCAGCTCCTTTACTTTCTCCCCACTTGATCCGTTCTTTGCTCACCGACTCGATGACCTGATTCTGTTTCTCAATTTCCTGTTCCAGTTCATCTCTCCTTGTGGTCAATTCTGCTGTCAAAGTTCCATCTTCCAGCTCTTTTAACTCTCTCTTAAGCTGCTCCTCTTTAACCAGATATTTTTCCAGCTCATCTGCTGCCATGGAAAGCTTAAGAAGCTGTTCCGGGTGATAATTTAACTGTTCAAAACTCTGCGCTCGTTTCAGAGTATCCCGCATCTGCATATCGGAAAGCTGGCTTTCCTGCAGTTCATACACTTCATCTTCCAGTTCTTTTAACTTCGCCTTTGACACCTTTGTACCAATACATGCATAGCGGTTATAATCTGCCTCCCGCAGATGACGGAAAATGTAATTGCTGTAGGAATAACAATCCGGTGTCACTCCATCTCTCACTTCATGAAGCTCCTCCACCGTCTCACATTTGTAAATCCGTCCGAGGAAACGTTTGAGGCACAGATCCACATATGGCTCCTGTGCAGAAACCGCTTCGTACAGAGTCCCTTTTTCCGCCTGAGGCTCGTCCCTCTTGATGGCAGCCGTATTGATAAGATCTACTTCCTCATACTCTTTACGTTTCATTTTCCGGAAAATCTTCGCAGCATCCAATGCATACTGCGGCGCCATCACAAGGCTGTGCTTGATTCTTCCCAGTCTTCCTTCGATAGCATTTTTCCATTTTTCATCTGTAATATCAAATAAATCTGCAAAGATTTCTACATGAATGGTCCGTCCATACTGACTGCTCAGTTCATTCTGAAGCTGTGCCCTGGCGCTTTTCAGTTCCTTGCGATATGGCTTCCGGTCATTTTTCAGATCCTCCACTATCTCTTTTTTCTCACTCAGTTCTTTTGCCGTCTTGCGGATCGTATCATTGAGTTCTGTCAGCTCATCCTCGATGAGTTCCAATGCATTCTGGATGCCCCGCTTCAGCTTTTCAAATGCAACAATGGAAATCTCACCGTCCAGTATCTCATCCAGACACTGCAGCGTAGGATTGCTCACATAACCGCTGATATCCTCATCTTCATCCCACGCTTTAAGTCCGCCTAGAATCTCTCTCCACTGTCTGGAATTTCCTGCAAGCAGTGACATAGTTGTCTCCATGTCCTCAAGCTCTTTTTTCTTCCTTCCATAATCACTGGCATGAAGCTTAGCTTTCACTTCAATGAGCTCTTCTTCTTTTTCTCTCTTCTCTGACTCTAACTTTGTCCTAGTCTGTTCCAACTGCGAAATTTTATCAAGAATTCCTCTTAAATCCTCTTCTTTCGCCTCCAGTCTGGTCTTACAGTTTTCAATCTCTATGATCCGAAGAATGGCTTCTGTCCTTACTTTATCCGCTTTCACCGAAATCAGCTTTTGGTTGTGTCCATGAATTTCATCCAGCACCTCGATGCGGTGTTCCAGATCATCCACACGCTCCTTGATCTCCCGGTAAGCTCCCAGCTGTTCACTGATAGTGGACACCGTATCCTCTTTGCTCTTCGGGAACATATAGTCCTTGATAAACTGCCCTGTACCGTTTGTCATCCGAAGGGCAATGGCACTTTTTTCCATGGTCATCAGACGTCCCGGATCAATATGTCCGAAAATTACCTCATACACTGTATTTAAATATGCTTCCTTGGAAGGATAAATGCGGTTGACATCCACATGTCCCCTGTTATCCTCAGAATTCCTTCTCTTCTCCAACAATTTCTTAAGCTGCGCCACGGTATAAGGTGTCCCCTGATCTGTCAGATATTCATCCTTCGGTATTTTCCCCGAATGACTGAAAAAAGAATATTTTTTCAGATCCAGATCATTTTTTCCAACTTCAAAAATGACTCCGATACAGGTACTCATTTTGCTTCCGGTGTCTGTAATCTCCAACACAATCTGAGAGCAGAAATCCACGTTTTCACGGTTGGATGTTCCGTCCTTCTGGGCCCCTCTTAAGTAACTTAACACACTTCTTTTATTCTTCGCATCGTCCGCTGCCTTATTGAGAAACGTAGATGCCACACTTCCATAAAGCACAACCTGAATAGCATCCATCACTGTAGATTTTCCGGAGCCACTTTTCCCACTGAAAAGATTCACATATTCGTGAAACTCCATCAGTTTATGACTGATACCGCCCCAGTTGTTAATCAGCATCCGGGAAAATATCTTCTTCGATTGTTTCATTCACTGCGGCCTCCTCTCTGTACTCTTCCACCAGCGCATTGATATCCGCTGCGCTGACATAAAGATTGATTGTGCTGTAAAGATAAATTGGTGTACCATCCTCCACATCACGGACAGCCCCCGGGAGTTCGATCATCTGGTGCTTACTCATCAGATACAGCGCCTCCCTCCATTCCGCCACCGTAAGCTTACGGTTCAAAAGATTGGTATTCTTTCCATATTCCCTGATTTCTTCCAGCGTTGTCACAGTCGCATTCAGTCCCTCACCCAGGATTTTATCCCGATAGATCATCTTCACAAGTAAAATGATAATCGTCGTGGTGAGACTCATTTTCTCCGTCTCAACACCATCTCCCACCAGCCGGAAAATATGCTCCTGTGGGTCATGTACAAGCTCGCACCCAAGCACCGCCAGATAATCCTCGATAAAATTTCTGTGTCTCACGCACATCTCATAATCCGGATTATCCCTCGGAGCCAGTGTCACCGGGTCATAATGCATCTGCAAGATGCAAGTCTGACGAAATAACTTCGATATTGTCTTTTTCAGATTCTCCGCCTCCGTGACGGACAATTCTTCCATATATGAAACCATACTTTTCTCCTTGCTCATCTTTATCTAATGGTTAACTTTGAGAAGCGGTATCCTTCTTCGTTTTCCAAATCTTCCCCTACAGAAATCTCTTCATCACTATCCGCAATCTCTGTTGCTTCCTGCCATACAAAGAACAGCTTTTCCAAATCTTCCATGGACTGTACCGTATCTTTTGTCACGGTAAATGCTCCGTCTTTCTCGTTTTTTCTCCTGAACTCGGCAATCTCTTTTCCTGTATAAAGAGGCTTTAATACAAAGCTATCCAATGTCTCTTTCGATTCTTCTCCAGTCACAACCGCCTGCGGAGTAAACTCTCCTTTTTCGGATTCTCTTCTTCGGAACAGGCTTCTCTTCGTGACGACGTGATACCTCTCGGTAAGATGCATCCGCTCTGCCAGTTTTTCTAAGATTTCTTCCTGCTTCTCACTCCGATTCAAAATGTTGACAAGTGCTAATGTCCGGTCTTCCTCAGCAGCTCCTTCCATTAAAATATATCGGATTCTTGCTGCCGCACGGCTGGCAAACACAGTCTTTTGTTCAATCAATTTATTATATCTTCGCTCAATCGCATCGAACTCACGCTCAATGTGATAAATGATATCCATGGCTTCTTCACACAAGATAATGGCGCGTTCTAACCTTCGATATTGTGGCGTATATTCAACCACAATCGTTTCGTCCATTGATTCTGTTTCCTGCATTTTTTCTATCTCAGCTTCCATCGCAAGTTTCATCTGCACCTGCCTGTCCAGAAGCTCCTGTCTTCGAAGTTCATTTTCCGTCAGATTCTGATCGATCAGCTCTTTTACAGCCTCTTTGTAGCGATAAAAACTGTCTGTTGTGGTAAGAATAGCATATTTTTTGCTGTCGCTGTTGTTAATCTCTTTCACAAGTACTTCCTGAATGCCAAGAAAACTTCTCTGCCTGGACAATTCATCAAAATATCCTCGCATGCTCTCCTGCATATTTGCAAGCATCTGAAGGAGGGATCTGGATGTCTGCAAGGCGCTTTTCAAGATCTCATTATTCTTTTCCTTGTCAGAACTATACGTATACAAGTAACTGTATACTGCAAGCACGCTTTCTCGCTCTTTCGTACTGTCCTCACTCATGAGTCGCCCGAACAGATCCACAAACATCTGGCTGTACTCCGGGAAAGACACAACATAACTATTCAGTGTTTCATCAAAATCCCGTCGGAGCCATCCCCATTCTTCCAAATGTTTCAGGCAGATAAATGCCATGTTGGATCTGGTCAAAAGCTCTCCCTCTTCGTCAAACTGCTCCTCACTCCAATCCAGAGTCTCTACTGCAATCCACTCATTCATGATTGTCCGACACTCCCTCTCCGTGAGCCCAAGAAGTGAGTAAGACTTTGCGGATTCCTCGTAGATTGCTACCAGAAACCGCATATAATAATCCATATATTTACTTGCAAAAAGTCTGTAAAATCCTTTCGGGATCTTGCTCATCAAATTCATTTTTATGCTCCTTTAAAAGTGGCCTTTCGCACACTTGCTGCAATAGAATGATGTTGGGGTCAAAAGCCTCTAACATCATTCTAACATTTTACGACAGATAAATATACCGTTCTATTTCGAAATTTCATCTTTCTATTACACTAACAATTCCTGCTCTATTTCGAATCCATACTCCAAAATACACTCTTTTAGTTCCGAAAGCTCTCCAGCATTCATTTTTTCAAGCTTCTCTTTTTTTGCATCTGCTATTGGGACTCCTGCTCCGGAGCGCATTGCCTCTTCATAATCTTTCCGTCCCATCTTATAAGGCATTAATTCTGGAAATACATTTGCCTTATTGAACTGGAAAATGCGAATGCCACCGTAGTCTAAATCTCCCCAATGATAAAATTCTGTTCCCTCATCGGCAACATCTCTGATTTTCTTAAGAAATCTTACTTCTTTCGGTGAGAAAAAACCATGACAGAAAATATAGAGTTCCTCTTCCTGAAACTTCATTTTCTCAAAATTCGCCTTATTCTCTATGATAAAAACCCTCTTCACACCTGAGAGCGATTCCGGCACTGCATGTTCCAACGTCTGTGTCCCGAGGATGGTTCCATACCGTTGATTCGAGGTATCCACGTGTAGATCGCCATCCAGCACATATACAAGGGATCCTTTCCACTCCAGTGTCTGTGCATAGGATAAGATGCCATGTGCCGCAAGAAGATCATCATCACTCATTCCCTCCGCATATTCCGGAGAATACTCCTTTAAAACGCTGATGACTTTCCCCTCATATTTCTTTCGAAACACTTTTGAAGGAGTCAGGTTCTCTTCTAGGAAGTTTGCATTTTTAAACACTCTTGCACTGAAAATTGGTTTTTCTACAGGATCCTCTAAACAAAAAAGCTCATTCAGACATTGATACAGATATCCATCCTCAATATTCTCCATCAGCGTCAGGGAACATTTTCCCTTTTCAAGTCTGGCGATTTCAGCATTATAATAATCCGTAAGCCAGCTTTCTTTTTTCCCTTCAGCCTTTTCTTTCCATCCGTTTAAAATATCGATATACCGAATCTGTCTGCTTCTCGGATCTTCGATTTCTTCCTTTGCACAAAGCTCTGGCATGACATCTACAGAGACATGGATTTTTGCAATGTCCGCATTCAAATCGCGCCACTGAAATTCAATCTTCCCGGCACTCCCAAGCACAGGATCTTTTTCAATCTTTCTAGCCTGTGATAACAACTCTTCAAGTCCACCCACACTTGCAAGCAGTTTCGCATCCACTTGAAAATGCTTTTTACCGGACAGCCTTCCTGCCCGGTAAGCCTCCCCATCTATCTGTTCAATCAGCCACTGAATCAATGATTTTGTTCCCTGTGATTTTCTCCCCTGCGCTTTTAATCTACCTGTCACTGTATTTTCCTCCCAAAATCTACTACTGTATATTTTAACATTTTACGACAAGTGAATCCACCGAAAGAAAACAGAAAAAGGTTGGGAATGCAATCTCTTCCCAACCCTCTCGTTACCGATGTTCCATATGTAAATATTTTTCTCTCGTAGCTAGTCCGCCGCGGATATGACGTTCTGATTTATTGACATCCAGGACCTTGCGCGCCTCCGCCGCTAAGGCAGGATTAATCTGGAGAAGTCTTTCAGTTACATCTTTATGTATGGTAATTATTATTTAGAGCGGTAATATCATCATCTATCAACACAGACTCGTCCAGTCCCAAGTCACCGAACAATCGCAGGAATATATCCACATTTCCGTCCTTATCCACTTCAATCTTCTGGATAATTCTCTTTAACTGCTCATTCGTCATCTGACGGACATCGGTAATATCTTCAATCTCTTTGAAGGTATTATTTAAAACTGCTTCCAACTGTTCCCCTTTCGTCAGATGATAGGAAACCATCTTAAGTTCATTTTCCAAACGTTCGATTTCCTGTCGCATGCCACCGATTTTCTCGTTCAATTCCTCACGGGTAATTAGATCATCGGTGTACATATCCATATATTTCTGCCTAGTCTTTTGCAATTTCGCAAGCTGTGCAGTCAACTCTTTCTCATATTCCAGATTCTCGTCCTTGGCTTTGTAAACACGCTGGAATTCATTGACTACGTGATTGATCACCTTTTTCTTCTGCTTCAATACTTCTGCAAAATATTCCTGCAGAACCTCGATCAATTCGTCCTCATCTACCGTCACCGCATTCGGACAACTATCCGCCCCACGCCCATT
>JBJEMB010000128.1:0-2695 GCA_051879455.1 Lachnospiraceae bacterium | reverse complement strand
CATTTTTAAAGGTAACAACACCGCCAACTCCGATATAAAATCCCATCTTTACATATTCCTCTGCCATTTCTTTGGAATAGGAATAACAATGGATGACTCCCTCAAGTCCCTGGGCATATTCTTTCATAATTTCCATGGTGTCTGCCGCTGCTTCCCGGCTATGGATATTCACAGGAAGATTCAGTCTTCTTGCAAGCTCAAGCTGACGGATAAACCATTTCTTTTGAATGTCATGAGACTCATTATCCCAGTAATAATCCAGCCCAATCTCTCCAACCGCAACGACCTTTTCATTGGAAAAATATTTTTCCATCTGCGCAAATGTCTCTTCATTCAGAGCACCCACTTCATCGGGGTGGATTCCGACTGCCGCATACATAAACGGATAAGACTCCACCATGCCTAGTACTCTTTCACAGGATGAAAGTGTTGCGCAGACATTCACGATAGTGCCGACGCCATTTTCCGCCATAGCCTGCAAAAGCTCGTCCCGGTCCTCGTCAAATTGTTTGTCATCATAATGTGCATGTGTATCAAAAATCATAATCTTATAACATCTGCTTTCTCAATTCTTCCGGTGTCTTCTGTGACAACAGCGCCGGTGCAATATCAAATACGCTTCTTGCTCCGCTTTCTCCTGCTTTGGACAATCTGTAAGCCGCTCTTGCATATGCGATCAGAACACTTGCTGTAAATTCCGGATTGGAATCCAGCTTCAGTGAATACTCGATTACATGCTTATTTCCCTCACACCCAGTCTCACCACTACGGATGACAAATCCACCGTGAGGCATTTTGCTGTGCTGTTCTTTCAGTTCTTCTTCTGTGATAAATGTTACGGTCGTCTCATATTCATCGAAGTAGTTTGGCATGGTCTTAATTGCCTCTTCGATTGCCGCAAGATCTGCGCCCTCTTCCGGTACTACATAGCATTCACGTAAATGTTTTTCTCTTGTTGTAAGAACCGGTTCACTTCCGCTTCTTACACGTTCAACCGCTTCTTCGATCGGCACAGTATACTGAATACCATTTTTCACACCTTCAACACGGCGGATTGCATCAGAATGTCCCTGGCTCACACCTTTTCCCCAGAAAGTATAGGTGCTTCCCTGCACGAGAATAGACTCTGCGTAAAGTCTGTTCAGAGAGAACATACCCGGATCCCAGCCTACAGAAATAATGCTCACATTTTTTCCTTCTTTTGCTGCTTTATCCACATTGGCAAAATACTCCGGAATCTTAGCGTGTGTATCAAAGCTGTCAATCGTATTGAAATTTGCAGCAATCTCCGGTCCCATTACCGGAAGATCTGTAGCGGAACCTCCGCACAGAACCATGACATCAATCTCTTCTTTCATAGAAACCATGTCATCAAAATGTTTCACTGCTACACCTTCTGTCTTGATTGCAACAGAAGATGGATCTCTTCTTGTAAATACTGCCTTAAGCTCCATATCATCATTGCGGGCAATAGCCTGTTCTACACCACGTCCGATGTTACCATAGCCTACAATACCAATTCTAATTTTATTCATACTCAGTGTCTCCTTTTATTACAATATGCTTTTCATAGTACAGAGATCTTAACAGATCTCTGCACCTGATGGCATCTCTTTTTCCGGTGTCATGAGTGCAAGATTTCCTTCTGCATCTTCTGCACAAAGAAGCATTCCTTCTGACAGTACACCTGCAAGCTTCGCCGGTTTTAAGTTTACCAGCACCATTACTTTTTTACCGACCATTTCCTCAGCACTATAATGCGCTTTAATACCGGATACAATCTGTTTTACCTGGCTTCCGATCTTTACCTGTGAACAGAGCAGCTTTTTGGATTTCTTCACTTCTTCACACGCAATGATCTCGCCTACCTGGAACTGCATTTTTCCGAAATCTTCAAATGTAATTTCCGGTTTCGCCTCAATATCGATCACAGCTTCTTCCTCTGCAGATTCTTCTTTCGCTTCCTCTACCGGCGGATGAAGTTCCTCAACCTTTTTCATAACTTCATTAAGATCCAGTCTTGCAAAAAGGATCTCTGGCTTTTCGGTTACTTTTCCGTCACCAAGCTGAGCCAGGATTTTTTCGGATGTCTCTGGCATAAATGGTGCAAGCTGTCTTGCTCCTGATTTGATACTTTCAATCAGGTTATAAAGAACTGTCTCAAGACGATCCTTCTTCTCTTCTTCTTTTGCCAGTGCCCACGGCATAGTCTCATCAATATATTTATTGCAGCGTTTGAACAGGTTGAAAATCTCTGTAATCGCATCTGCCACACGAAGGTTTTCCATCTTTGCATCTACAAGTTCCGGTGTTTTTTCAACCAGTGCTTTAAGATCTGCATCTACTTCCTCAGAAACTCCCTTGTCGGTAACTGTTCCGCCAAAATATTTGTTTGTCATGGAAATTGTTCTGTTTACAAGATTTCCTAATGTATTTGCAAGGTCAGAGTTAATACGCTCTACTAAAAGTTCCCATGAGATTACTCCGTCATTTTCAAACGGCATCTCATGAAGCACGAAGTAACGCACTGCATCTACTCCAAAGAAATCAACAAGCTCGTCTGCATAAAGAACATTTCCTTTGGATTTGCTCATCTTTCCGTCTCCCTGAAGAAGCCACGGATGTCCGAAAATCTGTTTCGGAAGCGGAAGATCCAGTGCCATCAGGAAGATTGGCCAGTAAATAGTATGGAAAC
>JBJEMB010000127.1:0-2696 GCA_051879455.1 Lachnospiraceae bacterium | reverse complement strand
TTGAGGGTGGATTGTAAATCATCAATAGAGACCTCATAATTAGATGTAGAAAATGCGAGCGTTTTACTCCATTTTGGAATGTGAGTGCTAGCATTTTACTCTAACTGAATGTGAGGTTATCTAATGAGAAATACACGATCACTTACTCCAGAACAACGCTTTGAACTTGTTATGGAATGCCGCAGCAGCGGCCTTACTGACTATCAGTGGTGCAAGGAACATGACATTCATCCCGGTACCTTTTACAACTGGATTGCCAGATTCCGAAAGCAGGGTTATCCTAACATACCTGAACCAACGGGAAGAACTTCAAAGCATAAGGCTGTTAAGCAGGAGGTTGTAAAACTTGAAATACTTCCGGATACACCTGCTGAGTCTGTTCCGTTTTCTTCAAGCGGCTCGGATACTTCATCATTTTTTTATGAGGGTAGCGGCAATTACCCTGAACCTGTGATGGAAATCTGTTCAAACGGTTCCATCATCCGTATTACCAATCACATAAATCCGCAGCTGCTAAGTGTTGTATTAAGCCAGCTTGGAGGGACAAAATGATTGGAGACATATCACTTGCGACCAACATATATATCATCACGGGATTTACTGACATGCGAAAATCAATAGATGGTCTTTATGCCTTAGTCATGGACAAGCTCCATGAAGAACCTGACAGGTTTTCCATATATCTCTTTTGTGGAAGACGTGCAGACCGAATAAAAATTCTCCTAAGAGAATCTGACGGCTATGTACTCCTTTACAAACGTCTGAACGCGGATGTTCAAGGAAGATTTCGCTGGCCCAGAAATACATCTGAGGTTAAATCCATTACCTGGCAGCAGCTTGACTGGCTAATGTCTGGACTGGAGATTGAACAGCCCAAGGCCTTGAAAATACCGCAGAATCTGTGATTTAAGATGCTAAAAACATTGCAATTTCAAGCACTTTTCTCTTTTTTTGTTACGCAAAATATGGTAAAATATATGTAAGAGAAAAGGAGTTTTAGCAACATGTCACAGTCAGTAAACGATGTCCAGTTCAGAGAACTCAAGGACATGATAAAACAACTGAATACGACAATCCAGCGATTGAATCAGACTATCGATCTTCAGAACAAACTGCTGTCTGAGAAGGATAATGCTCTGGCTGAAATGAAGGCCGAACTGACTCTTCTCAGAAAGAAGCTTTATGGTGCCTCTAAAGAACGTACCATAATTGAGGATTCTGATCAGCTTAACTTCTTTAACGAGTTTGAAAATGAACCTGAACCTATTCCTGAAATCATAGAACCGGAATACATAGAGGTAACATACAAGAAGCCAAGAAAGAAGAAACCTTCATTATCAGAACAGTTCAAGGACATACCGGTCAAACAATTCGTTGTCAATACACTAAGTGATGAAGAAAAGGAATGTCCTGTATGTTCTGCACTTATGCAGCCGATAGGTACTGAAGTTATTCGCCGCGAAGTAGTACATGTGAAACCTGAAATGTATATGATTGAATATGTTGCTACTACATATGGCTGTCCTGTATGCAAAGATACAGAAGATCCTCAGTTTATCAAGGATGACAGGGCTCCAAAGGCTCTGATTGAAGGAAGTTATGTTTCAACATCTCTTGCAGCATGGGCTTTCTATCAGAAGTTTGCCATGTCAGTTCCATTCTATCGTCTTGAAAAAAGCTTCGAAGAGCTTGGCGCAAAGATAGGACGAACTTCAATGGCGAGCTGGGCAATTCAGTGTAATGAAATGTACTTTAAGCCTATGACCGACTACTTCCATCGTAAGCTTCTGGAAAGAAGCTTCATCATGATGGATGAAACGCCCATTCAGGTTTTAGATGAACCGGGTAAACGCCCTGAAAGCAAGTCATATGTATGGCTTATGCGTTCGGGTGAGGACGGACTTCCTCCGATAGTCCATTACAGCTATTCTCCAAGCAGGTCCGGGGATACAGCAATTAAATTGCTTGATGGAATAGCACCAGGCACATATCTCATGTGTGATGGTTATTCAGGATACAACAGACTGACTGATATCAGACGTTGTACCTGTTATGCTCACATCAGAAGATATCTGTATGAAGCTATTCCAAGCGGCCGGGGCAATGACCTGACCCATCCTGCAGTACAGGGAGTAATGTACTGCAATAAATTATTTGAGTATGAACGCAAATACGCAGAGAAGGGTCTTTCACCAAAGCAGCGTCATGCTCGCAGACTCAAAGATGAGAAGCCTGTAATCGAGGCTTTCTTGGCGTGGGCAGATTCACAGCCTGTTACCGGGAGCGGCAGACTTTCTAAAGCTATCACATATATCAGAAACAGACGAAATGCCATGTTCACATTCCTTGAGGATGGAAGGTGCAGTCTTTCCAATAATCCAAGCGAGAATTCCATTCGCCCCGTTACAGTCGGAAGGAAGAACTGGCTGTTCAGTAAGTCTGTTGAAGGTGCCGAGGCAAGCATGGGAATCTATACCATCGTGGAAATGGCAAAGCTTTACGGCTTAAGCCAGTACAAATATCTTGAGTATCTGCTTACAAATCGTCCATCAGCCGATATGACTGATGAAGAACTTGAAAGATTAGCACCTTGGAATGAGGATGTGAAAAAAGCGTGCAGCAAATGCGAGAATCCAGATATGGAGTAAAATGCTCGCATTTACTTTATACCTAACACCCTCAGATTAGGCGCTTAC
>JBJEMB010000126.1:0-2702 GCA_051879455.1 Lachnospiraceae bacterium | reverse complement strand
CTGCGCTTTTTTCACCCTTAACATCTTTCATATTACATTATTTATATCATTTCATACAGTCAGATAAATCGCAATTTACCTGTCCTTAATCTCCGCTACTCCCAATACATCTCCACACCTTCCTCTGCCTTCTTTTGGGAAATCTTAAGCTCCTCCATAAGCCGTTGCGCTGCGTCATCTTTTCCCAGATTAAAACTTCTGCAGATTTTTACCATTCCTTTGATTCCCTGCTCAATTCCCTGCTCGATTCCCTGCTCAATTCCCTGCTCGATTCCACACTCAACTCCATCGTTATACAGATCTTCCAAAGCCTTACACATATTCACACCGTCCTCTCCTTTACTCCGTTCTATATTTTCCTTAAGCAGTTTCTCGGAATGCAGTGCCACACGCATAAAGTGATACGTCTCTTCATCTACATTCTGAAAATAATCTGCTCTCTCATTTATATATTCCAATAGTTTTTCTTTGTCTCCTCTACATTGTAGCACGCCCAGAATTTCCTGTAAATCCGTGCGGAAGCGTTTCGGGTTGTCGAAAATATCTTACAGAAAAGGCAGCATGCACCTTTTCAAAGGTATGCTGCCACATAAATACACATCATTATTTACCTGCTCTTAATCTTCCCTACTCCCAATACATCTCCACACTTTCCTCGGCCTTCTCCCGGGAAATCTTAAGTTCTTCCATAAGCCGTTGCGCTGTATCATCTTTTCTTAGGTTAAAACTTCTGCAGATTTTTACCATTCCCTTGATTTCACCCAGCTCAACCCCATCGTTATACAGATCTTCCAAAGCCTTACACATATTCACACCGTCCTCTCCTTTACTCCGTTCTATATTTTCCTTAAGCAGTTTCTCGGAATGCAGTGCCACACGCATAAAGTGATACGTCTCTTCATCTACATTCTGAAAATAATCTGCTCTCTCATTTATATATTCCAATAGTTTTTCTTTGTCTCCTCTACATTGTAGCACGCCCAGAATTTCCTGTAAATCCGTTTGAAACCGTTTCAGGTTGTCTATTTTATTTGCGTCTATAAGATTAATCGGATAATTTGGAATATACTTCTTTAATATCTGGTTTGTCCTTTCTTCTTCTCCCCACTGAAACATTCCATACAAATCCGTACTCGCGTCCCACGGCTCAATCCCGTAATAAAAGACCAGTGTGATTACCGGAATAATCCTATCCTCTTTTTGGAATTTTGATAAAAACTCTGCTGAGGTCAGTTTTTTATTCGATTTAGTTTTCGTTTCTTCCACTCGTTTTTTCCACAATCTCTGAATTTGCTCCGTATATGATAAACTATCGTAAACCATATTTCTTACCGGCATAGCATAATGTACTTCTTCCTGATTTTCACATGCCAGCATAACAAAAACTGCCTCTTTCTTCCAGCGCATGATGATATCCCGGTGTCTTGCTATCTCCTGCGCTTTCCCTTCCTTGTCTGTCAGCAGGATATCTGACTCTCCGCTCACCGGTTCCAGTTCTTCCGGCAAGATCACCTGCTCTCCCTGAAAAACGTATCCGTTAAACAGGTCTGCAAACCGGTCGGGGCGCTCTATCCACTGTTTGACTGCTGCGTTTCCTTGTCCCATCGCATTACCTCCGTATTTTGTTTTTTTCATCAAAATTGAATTAATCGGCGAATCTGCCTTTGAACTTCTGAAACCGCCAGGACAGCGCTTCAGAAAATGATTAAAATTGAATGACCAGACGATAGAATTGCCCGATACGGACTTCGTCTGTGATTTTGATGTTCTGATAGTATAGCATATGTTGCCGAATCTATGCAATAACGAAATAACCAAAAGACCATCTACAGAAAAGGCAGCATACACCTTTTCAAATGTATGCCGCCCCACAAATACACATCATTATTTACCTGGCCCTAATCTTCTCTACTCCCAATACCTCTCCACACCTTCCTCGGCTTTCTCCCGGGAAATCTTAAGTTCATCCATGATTCGTTGCATTGCATCTTCTTTTTCCATCTCAAAACTTCTGCAGATTTTTACCATTCCCTTAATCTCGCCCTGCTCGATTCCACACTCAATTCCATCGTTATACAGATCTTCCAACGCCTTACACATATTTACACCGTCCTCTCCTTCACTTCGTTCTATATTTTCCTTAAGCAGTTTCCCGGAATGTAGCGCTACTCGCATAAAGTGGTACGTCTCTTCATCTACATTCTGAAAATAATCTGCTCTCTCATTTATATATTCCAATAGTCTTTCTTTGTCTCCTCTACATTGTAGCACGCCCAGAATTTCCTGTAAATCCGTTTGAAACCGTTTCAAGTTGTCTATTTTATTTGCGTCAATAAGATTAATCGAATAATTTGAAATATACTTCTTTAATATCTGGCTTGTCCTTTCTTCTTCTCCCCACTGAAACATTCCATACAAATCCGTACTCGCGTCCCACGGTTCTATCCCATAATAGAAAACCAATGTAATAACCGGAATTAGTCTATCCTTTTTTGTGAATTTTGATAAAAACTCTGCTGAGGTCAGTTTTTTATTCGATTTAGTTTTCGTTTCTTCCACTCGTTTTTTCCACAATCTCTGAATTTGCTCCGTATATGATAAACTATCGTAAACCATATTTCTTACCGGCATAGCATAATGTACTTCTTCCTGATTTTCACATGCCAGCATAACAAAAACTGCCTCTTTCTTCCAGCGCATGA
>JBJEMB010000125.1:0-2706 GCA_051879455.1 Lachnospiraceae bacterium | reverse complement strand
CAACTCTTCCGATTGTCTCGCGTCCGGAAGAACGCCCGCCTCCACGGTAATCGCGAATTCCATATTTTGTATCGAATGTGTAATCAGCATGTCCGGGACGATAACAATCTTTGATTTTTCCGTAATCTCTGGAACGATGGTCCTGATTGCGGATCATTATGGAGATAGGTGTACCGGTAGTTTTTCCTTCGAATACACCGGATAGTATCTCTGCCTGATCGGATTCCTGTCTTGCAGTTGTAAATTTGCTTTGCCCCGGTTTTCGTCTGTTCAAATATTGCTGTATATCTTCTTCTGAGAGCAGAAGCCCTGCCGGACATCCATCTATAACGACTCCGACAGCCGCACCGTGAGATTCCCCCCAGGTTGTGATTTTAAATAAAGTTCCTAATGTTGATCCTGCCATGAACATTCTCCTTTGTTGCTGAAAAAAATCATTAATAATTTCAATGCTTTTCTTATTATATAAAATACGGAGTTAACGTGCAATTACAAATTTGTTATATTATCGTCATATAATCTTCATTTTTTTTAAAAATTTTTTCCCTGTACTTTTATTCGAAAGCATATTATAATAAACTGATACTGAATATATTTGCGTAAAATATACATAGGAATACAAGTGACGAGTATCACTATATATCACAAGGAGTTTGATAAGGAGTAAATTATGACTGACAATGATAAGAGAGTAGATGACATTATCAAAGAAGCCTTAAGAGAGATAGAAGAAAAAGAAGAAAGTCTCGAGGAACAGTTGGCAAAAGTCCCCCTCGAAAATGAATCTTTAGAAAAAAGTGAATCAGAGACGGAAGAGGAGTTTTTCGATGAGGGAGATTTTGACGAGGATGATCTGAGGGGACGGGAATTCGCAGTAAAACCAGTTGATGATGACTTTATTGAGTATGAGGAAGACGAAGAAGACTTCGAGGAACAGGAACTTGAAGAAGACGAAGAAGACTTCGAGGAACAGGAACTTGAGGAAGACGAGGAAGACTTCGAGGAACACGAACTTGATGATGAGATTGATGAGGAAGAACCTGACGATTATGATGAAGCAGATGGTGAGGAGTTTCCTGAAGCTTCAGGAAAGAAAAAACGTGGGAAAAAAGTGTCCATAGTTTTAGGATGTGTTTTGATTTTCCTTATTGTGGTTTACTTCGGCGTAGCTATGTTTTTTAACAGCCATTTTCTGTATGCAACGAAGATCAATGGTATAGATTTTTCCTTTAAAAATGTTAAGCAGGTAGAAGCTTACATGAAAGAACAGGTTGAAGATTATACACTTACGCTGGAAGAGTCAGATGGAAGTGAGGAGATTATTCAAGGATCTGATATAGATATTGAATATGTTCCGGGAGATGAGCTTGAACAACTGGTGAAAGGACAACAGAAATTTTTCTGGATCAAATGTTTCTGGGAATCGTCAGAGATTACAGCTAAGGTTGGCGTGAAATATAATGAAAGCACACTTACAGAAGTTATCAGTGCATTGAGTTGTATGGATGAAGAAAAACAGATTGCTTCTGAAAATGCTTATCCGAAGTTTAAAGATACGAAATTCGAAATTGAACCGGAAGTTGTGGGAACAAAGCTGGATGAAGAGACATTTATTAAAACGGTGTCAGATGCCATTGATGGATTTCAGGAAAGAGTTAATCTTGTAGAAAAAGACTGTTATATTTTGCCGGAGTATGTTTCTGATTCTGAAGAGGTCATTGAGGCAGCAGAGAAGATGAACAGCTATCTTGGAGCAGAGATTACTTATGATTTTGGCCCCCAGAAAGAAGTGGTTGATTCTTCTGTTATAGCGAAATGGATTAAGGTCAGCAAAAAAAGCATGAAAGTTTCTTTTAAAAAGGAAGAAGTTCAAAAGTATATCCAGAATCTTGCTGAAAAATATAATACAAGATATAAAGCTAAGAAATTTACAACTGCTACAGGTAATGAGGTGACTGTAGAGGGAGGAAGTTTTGGCTGGCAGATTGACCAGGAAGCAGAATATAAGCAGCTTTTGAAAGATATAAAAAAAGGAAAGTCTGTATCCAGAGAGCCTGAATATGCAAGTAGAGCAGTTTCACATGATGGAGCAGGAGTGGGAAATACCTATGCTGAAGTGGATCTTACAAGACAGCATATGTATTTTATTAAAGATGGAAAAGTTGTTTTAGAGAGCGATGTTGTTACTGGTAATCCCAATAAAGGCAATGCGACTCCGCAGGGAATTTATACTTTAACTTATAAGACAAAAGATGCCACGCTTCGTGGTCAGAGAAAGCCGGATGGAACCTATGAATATGAAACACCGGTTAAATACTGGATGCCATTTAATGGTGGAATCGGATTTCATGATGCGACCTGGCAAGCTTCTTTTGGAGGAGACAGGTACAAAACTCATGGTTCTCATGGATGTGTAAATATGCCAAAAGAGAAGGCAGGAGAATTATATGAACTGATCAGTGCAGGTACACCGGTAGTTTGCCATTATTAATAATAATACAGTGTAAAGAGGGATAAGATCATGTATGAATTGTTGAAAAAAGATGGTCTTGCAAAAAGAGGAAGATTACACACAGTACATGGGGTCATTGAGACCCCTGTATTTATGAATGTAGGAACTGCCGCTGCCATAAAAGGGGCAGTTGCTACAACAGATTTGCAGGAAATCGGGACACAGGTGCAGTTGTCCAATACTTATCATCTTCA
>JBJEMB010000124.1:0-2714 GCA_051879455.1 Lachnospiraceae bacterium | reverse complement strand
AATAAAAAGAACGGAGAAAAAGAATGGTAGAATTATACAGAATGATTGAAGAAACGATTAAAAACTCAGGATATCCGGGTGAGATTGATGGGAGAGAATTCTACAATGAGGTAAGTGACGAAGCAGATTCCAAAGATAATGGGACATATCTGTTTATGATTAAGAAGAGTGATACAGTCTTTTATCAGGGATGTATGGATATTTTGGATGAACAGTTTGATCTGCATTATGTAGATATTCATGATGGTGAAAAAACATATCATGTTGATTTTGATGCATAAAAATAATATTAGAAATATATGGGATTTTTTGTTATAATGTACGGGTCGAGTAGCGGAAGCGTAAATCCAGATGGATTTATTCTTCTGCTTTTTTGCGTTTATAACTTATTTTCTATATGAAAGGATATGATATTTGATGGAAAAAGAAAATAAAATGGGTATTGCACCAATCAACAAGCTGGTATTGTCGATGTCTTTGCCGATTATGATCTCTATGTTGGTGCAATCCATGTATAATA
Source organism: Lachnospiraceae bacterium (assembly GCA_051879455.1). Taxonomy (GTDB): domain Bacteria; phylum Bacillota; class Clostridia; order Lachnospirales; family Lachnospiraceae; genus MD308. The sequence goes on along the minus strand of JBJEMB010000124.1, from coordinate 2,194 downwards.
TTGTTGATAGTGTGTTTGTTGCGAGAATCAGTGAGGATGCCCTGACAGCTACATCACTTGCGTATTCTGCGCAGATGCTGCAGATTGCGGTGGCAGTTGGTACAGGTGTTGGTGTGAATGCGCTTGTTTCCGGAAGGCTGGGTGCCAAAAAACAGGAGGAAGCAAATCAAGCGGCTACAACTGGTTTGATTTTAACAATTCTGAGCTCTCTGTTTTTTGTATTATGGGGACTATTTGGAAGTAGAGCGTTTATACGGCTATTTACTGACCACATGGTGATTCTTGATTATGGTACAGAGTATTTAAAGATTTGCCAGATTTTTGCAACAGGAATTTTTCTGGCAACCTTTTTTCAGAGAATCTTACAGGCAACCGGACGAACTTTTTTAAGTATGCTCGCACAGTTGGCAGGGGCACTGGTTAATTTGATTCTTGACCCGATCATGATTTTCGGGTGTTTTGGATGTCCTGCAATGGGAATACAAGGAGCAGCGTTAGCCACCGTTATTGGACAGTGGATGTCTGCATTGATTGGTTTTCTATTACATAAAAAGCAAAACAAGGAGATTTCTTTTGTCTTTCGGGGATTCAGAATGAAAAAAGATAATGTACTTGCCATTTATCAAGTGGGGGCGCCTACTATTCTTACACAGGCCTTTGGAAGTATTATGATAGCGCTTATGAATAGTGTTCTGATGATGTTTTCATCTACATCGGTTGCCTTTTTTGGAGTGTATTTTAAACTTCAGAATTTCCTGTTTATGCCACTGAGTGGATTGGGTCAGGGGTCATTGCCAATTATAGGATATAATTATGGCGCAGGAAAATGGGAACGGATAGTGAAAACGTATCGGACGACAATAAAATATGGTTTGATTATTGCAGTAATTGGTGTACTTGTTTTTCTTTCCGTGCCAGAACTGCTTTTGGATGCTTTTTCAGCAGGAAAAGCAATGAAAGAAATAGGTGTGCCTGCTCTTCGGATCATCTGTATATGTTTTCTTCCGGCATCTGCCACGATGATGATTGGGTATGCTGTTTCTGGATTGGGAAATGGTATGGTTAATATGATATCAACTGCAATCAGGCAATGCGTTGTTTTAATCCCATGTGTCTGGATCCTGGGAAAACTTGGCGGTATTAATGTAATCTGGTTTGCTTTCTGGGTCGCTGAAGGATGTGCTATCTTGTATGCTTATCTTTCGTTAAAAAATAATATGCGAAAAAGCATGAAGACTGGGGCATAGCAAATAATAACCATTCAATTATTATACATTTGAATTTGTGTATAATCAGTGCTATTATGATACTCAAGAGTAGTGCAATCATGTACGATAATGCCGGGAGGAATTATGGAATTTGTTCAGGATAATGTAAGAAAAGAATATGGAAAAATTGCGCTGGAAAATCATGAAGAGTCGATTATGACGGAGACGATTTCTTCAGAAAGCATGTCTGCCAGTGTCGGATATACAAAAGAGGAACTTTCGATGGCACCGGAAGGAGCCAATATGGGACTTGGCTGTGGGAATCCCCATAGGAAAGCAAATATTCAGCCGGGAGAAATTGTACTTGATCTCGGAAGTGGCGCAGGTCTTGACTGTTTTATCGCAGGAAAAGTCGTTGGAAGGAGAGGAAGAGCAATCGGAGTGGACATGACGCCGGAGATGCTTTCCAGAGCCAGACATATAGCGAAAGAGAATAAAATCCGGAATGTGGAATTTCGCCTTGGGGAGATTGAAAATCTGCCGATTGCAGATAATACTGCGGATGTTTGTATTTCCAACTGTGTGATCAATATGTCTGAGAACAAACCCCGTGTTTACCGTGAGATTTATCGTGCACTGAAACCGGGGGGACGGGTTTCTATTTGTGATATCGTGATCATGAAGGAGCTGACACCGGAAATGCAGGAAGATGAGGCAATGCATTCCTGCTGAGTGTCCGGTGCGTCTTCGGTAGAAGAACTGGAAAAAATTGTAAAAATGGCAGGGTTTGAAGAGATTGAGATCACAACCAAGCATGTTTCAAAAGAATATGAAGAAAGATGGGGAAGGAGTCTGTCCATAGGGGAGTACATTATGTCATCGTCTTTGACGGCGAGAAAACCGAGATGATTTGTTTTTTAAGGAGGATTTCATGAAAAAAATACCAAGCAGTATATTTAATGATGTAATTGGACCTGTTATGCGTG
>JBJEMB010000123.1:0-15558 GCA_051879455.1 Lachnospiraceae bacterium | reverse complement strand
TCCACATGCACCGTATGTGGGAACTGATCTACCGCCCTCACTTTCCTCACTTCATACCCATTTTCTCTCAAAAACTTCACATCTCTCGCCAATGTTGCCGAATCGCAGCTTACGTACACGATTCTCTCCGGCTGCATGTCTACCATCGTCCGAAGCAGTGTCTCTTCGCAGCCTTTCCGCGGAGGATCCACCACTATCACATCTGCATGAGCGTTCTCTCCTGGATGTTCCTCAGCATATTTTTCATAATACTCTGGCAGCACTTCCTCGGCTTTTCCCACGTAAAACTCTGCGTTTTCAATTCCATTGATCTTCGCGTTATTCTTTGCATCTTCTATGGCCTGCGATACGATTTCCACGCCATACACCTGTCCTGCCTTCTGGGCAAGGAAGAGGGAAATCGTTCCGATTCCACAATAAAGATCCCACACCACTGTCTGGTCATCGGAATCTTTTTCTTCTAATCCGGAGTATTCCAACGCCAGATTGTAAAGCTTCTCTGTCTGCGCCGGATTTACCTGGTAAAAGGACAGCGGAGAAATCTGATATTTTACATTTCCAATGTAATCTGTAATATATGTCTGCCCCCACAAAAGTTTGATCTTATCTCCCATAATTACATTTGTTTTCTCTTTATTGATACATAATGTAATACTGGTCATTCCCTCGATGTTTGAGAGTCGCTCTGCCAGGATTTCCCCATGGAGCAAAGTATTTCCGTTAATGACGAGACAAACCATGATTTCCTTCGTTTTAAATCCATAACGCAGCAAAATGTGACGCAGTAGTCCCGAGTGCTTTTCTTCATCATAAGCTTTGATCTTATATTCTTTCATAAAATCCAGGATGATGGTAAGAATCTTTTCATTCATTTCTACGCCCAATGCGCAGTCCGTATTGGGGATGATGCTATGGGTTCTTCCGGCATAAAATCCGGTGATAATATTTCCCTCTTTATCTGTTCCTACAGGAAACTGTGCTTTATTTCTGTAATGAAATGGTGCCTTCTCCCCCATTCCTACGATTGGTTCCATCACCTGCTCTAACAGTTCTTCCGGCACTTCACCGATACGGAGCAGATTTCCACGGACTTTATTGTGTTTAAACTCCAGTTGTTTTTCGTACGCCATCTCCTGAATCTGGCAGCCACCGCATTTTCTCGCCATCGGGCATACTGGCTCTTTTACACGCGCTTCTGACGGCGTAAGTATGTTCATCAGCCTTGCATACCCATAGTTCTTCTTTGCCTTCATAATCTTAGCTTCCACCACATCACCAATGATGGCATCTTTTATGAATAAGGTGTATCCGTCTACCTTGCCTATCCCTTCTCCGTTTACACCGATATCTTCAATTTTAACTGTTACCAACTCATTTTTCTGCATAATATGCTCCATTTCTTTATTTTGCTAAAGGGTATATCCCAATTTGGGACGTAGACTTTTTAATCTACGTCCCAAATTTAAATCACTGTCTTTCTTAAGTTTGACTCAAATAATCGGTTATATCCTAACCAGTCATTGCTGTTTTTCTCTTTAAATATCTCGGTCAGTGTCTGCATCTTTGCATCTGCACAGTCTGCGAAGTTCAGTGCCAGTGCTTCGGCAAGTGCCGGCTTTTTCGGAGAACCGTATTCCAACTCTCCATGGTGTGCTATGATACAATGCTTTAACTCGCTTGCAAGTTTCTCTGGGAATCCTGGGATGCTCCTTACCGCGTCACTGATCATCTCTACACCGATCACGATATGTCCCAGGAGCTGTCCATCGTCGGTGTAATCATTTTCCGGAAATGCAGACAATTCTTTTGTCTTTCCGATATCGTGACAAATCGCAGCTGTATACAGCAAATCAGGATTCAGGATTGGATATGCACCTGCCATATATTCACAGAATTTTACAACGCTTAATGTATGTTCAAGAAGTCCTCCGGAAAATCCATGATGCACACTCTTTGCAGCAGAATGTGATTTGAATTTTTTAATAAATGCTTCATCTTTTACAAAATAAAATTCTACTACCTGTTTCAGATATGGATTCTTAATTTTCTTTATATAGGCAAGAAGTTCCTGATACATGCTGTCTGTACTTTTTTCTGTTGTAGGCATATAATCTGCCGGAACATATTCGCCTTCCTGCGCTTTACGGATCTGCCTGATATTTAACTGCAAATTATTGTTATAAGTGATTACATCTCCAAATACTTCTATGAAATCCATCTCATCATAATCAGCAATTCCTCCGGAGTTCGGATCCCACACCTTACCATCCAGTGTCCCAGTCTTATCCTGAAGAATCAGATTATCATATGGTTTCCCATTCCTTGTCTCAGCGGAACGTTTGCCTTTGCATAAATAAATGTTCCTAATCGTTTCGCCTTCAACAAGTGTGTTAATATATCTCATAATTCTGCCTCTTTCTATTGTTTATTTCTCGTACTTACGGTGACTTTAAAGTCAATGTCCACGTATTCTTCCTCCTGCCCCTGACGGCACCCCTGAAGCTTGATCTCGCTTCCTTCTTCCCGGCGCATCAATATACTATGATAGTTAGACAGACTGACAATATTTTCTCCGTCTATGCCAATAATCACATCTCCACTTTGTATCCCCGCTTCCATAGCCGGAGAATCCGGTGCTACTTCCTTTACATATACACCCTGCGGCATTCCTTTTTTGGCAAGCTTATCTGTCACATCCATTCCGTAAATTCCTGTATAAGGAATTGCTGAACCATTCGACAGAAGTTCGATTACATCCTTTATATCTGATATTCCATACCCTCCAATACGGCCGCTGCTTCCTTCACCAAGAACTGACTGATCGATCAGACCGACTACCTGACCTTTCTTATTCAGGACCACGCCACTTCCATTTTCGCCCTCGGTAATATTTGTACATATGAGTCTGTAATGCCCATCTGCCTTCTCTACATATTCCTCATCAGCGCTGGCTACTCCGTACCCTACCGCTTCATCTGTACCGAAAGGTTTTCCCATTACGATAACAGCATCTCCACTTTCTATTAAATGTGAATTCCCGAGTTCTGCTGTAGTAATCTTTCCCCACATATTCCTGTCAATCTCTTTTTTCTCTACAGCATAAACGCCAATACCAAGATTATCATCCTTCATCTTAAGTATTGCATCATAATTCTGTTTATCAAAGAATGATATTTGAATTGATTCATCTTTTTTTACTTTAATAATTTTAGAAAGAATCAGGAATTCTCTTCCGTTATCTGCAATAACTACTCCGGAAACCTCTTCTCCCGTTTCACTTTTTTCATCTATGCCATTCTTTTTTCCAGACACTATAGCCATAGAATATTTGGCTTTGGTCGCCGTAATACTCAACGATTGAAGTACTTGTCGGTAGCTGTCCGCGTCCAGCTCCTGCTTTTCTTCTTTTTCAGACTGCTCGTCCGGCGCCTGTTCTTCTTCATCGTCCGGAATCTCAACCTGAGTTGGATTGCTTTGAAAATTTGCCTCAATCCATGGTGTTAACGCGCAAAAAACAACACTGGCAGCCACTCCAAAAACCACACCATATCCGATGATACGGAAAAGATTGCTTTTTAACTTTTTTACGCTGTCAGTCTCGTCTTTAATTACTTCCTGCATGAAAGAATATTCTTCTTTATTCTCTTCCAGATTTTCTTCACGATCCGGTTCTTCCTGCAAAGCTTTATGCTCCTTCATAGACTGTGCATCTCCTTTACAACCCTTCTTTAAGTATACATGATAGTACTTAAATGTTCAATATTTATCCTTTTCTTTATGAACCAAATAGGTTAGAATAAACCTAGGTGAAAGATATGAATAAAAAAACATTAGCAAAATTAGAATACAACAAAATAATCGACTTACTGACGGAGCAGGCTTCTTCATTCAGCGGAAAAGATAAATGCCGTAAGCTGAAACCTAAAACATCTCTGGAAGATATAAACACAGCCCAGGAAGAGACTGCCTGCGCATTTACCAGAATCGTAAAAAAGGGACGCCCTTCTTTTGGAAACTGTAATCCGGTAAATGATTCCCTAAAACGTTTGGAAATCGGGGGCACTCTTGGAAGTGGTGAGCTTCTTCGCATCTGTAAGCTTTTAGAATGTGCCGGTAAAATAAAATCCTACGGCAGACATGATAACGCTGACGATACCGAAGACTGTCTGGATATTTATTTTTCCGGACTTAATCCGGTATCTGTTTTATCTACAGAGATTCGAAGATGCATCATTGATGAAGATGAAATCAGTGATGATGCATCCCCCACTTTAAAGCATATCCGTCGCAGCATTAATCAGATGAATGACAAAGTACATTCTACACTGTCCGGTCTGGTAAACGGTTCTCTGCGCACTTATCTGCAGGATCCGATCATCACCATGCGTGGTGACCGCTACTGCCTTCCGGTAAAGGCTGAATACCGCAGTCAGGTCCCCGGTATGATCCACGATCAGTCTTCTACCGGTTCCACACTTTTTATTGAACCAATGGCTGTCGTAAAGCTCAATAATGATTTAAAAGAACTTTACGGGAAAGAGCAGGAAGAAATTCAGGTCATTCTTGCCCGCCTGAGTGCAGATGCTGCTGAATATACGAATGAGATCCGCACAGATTATACTATTTTATCAGAACTGGATTTCATTTTTGCAAAAGGTGCTCTTGCACTGGATATGAATGCGAGCATGCCGATTTTCAACTGTGAAGGACGTATCCACATTCGCGAAGGAAGACATCCTCTTCTGGATAAGAAAAGCGTAGTTCCGATCACCATTACACTTGGGGATACTTTCGACCTTCTTATCGTAACCGGTCCAAATACCGGTGGTAAAACTGTTTCATTAAAGACCGTAGGGCTTTTCACACTGATGGGGCAGGCAGGACTTCACATACCGGCACTGGACCGTTCCGAACTTGCTGTATTTCATAATGTATTTGCGGATATCGGTGACGAGCAGAGTATCGAACAGAGTCTGAGTACATTTTCTTCCCATATGACAAACATTGTCTCCTTTTTAAAACATGTGGATGAACACTCTCTTGTACTTTTCGACGAACTCGGCGCCGGGACAGATCCGACAGAAGGTGCAGCTCTTGCTATCGCAATACTGAGCTATCTTCATGATCGTGGTATCCGTACAATGGCAACGACACATTACAGTGAACTGAAAGTCTTTGCACTTTCCACAGAAGGTGTGGAAAATGCCTGCTGTGAATTTGATGTAGAAACGCTGCGTCCGACTTACCATCTGCTGATTGGTATTCCGGGAAAGAGTAACGCTTTTGCAATCGCAGAAAAAATCGGACTTCCGAAATCCATTATCGAAGATGCGAAAACACATCTGTCCGAGCAGGATGAATCTTTCGAAGATCTGCTTACAGATCTGGAATCCAGCCGCCGCACGATAGAAAAAGAACAGGCTGAAATCGCTTCTTATAAACGCGAATTAGAAGCATTAAAGATGGAAGCACAGAAAAAACAGGAAAAACTCGAAGAGCAAAAGGAACGGATTCTCAGGGAAGCCAATGAAAAAGCCCATGCTATACTTGCCGAGGCAAAAGAAACCGCTGACGAGACAATGCGAAACTTCCATAAATTTGGCAAAGCAAATATTTCTGCCGCTGAGATGGAAAAAGAGCGCGAAAAAATCCGCAAAAAAATGGATGCCGCCCGGGCTGGCATGACGAAAGAGGCACCAAAGCCTCACAAACAACATAAAGCCAGTGATTTTAAATTAGGAGAATCTGTCAAAGTTCTGAGTATGAATCTTACCGGAACAGTAACTTCTCTTCCGGATTCAAAAGGCAATGTTACTGTCCAGATGGGTATTCTCCGTTCCCAGGTTCATATTTCAGATCTTGAGATCATTGATGAAAAACCTTCCTATCTTCAGAAAAAAGCACAAAATACCGGCAAAGGGAAGGTCAAGATGAGTAAATCTCTGTCTGTAAGTACAGAAATTAATCTTCTTGGAAAGACTGTTGACGAGGCAATTGCGGAGCTTGACAAATATCTGGATGATGCGAACCTCGCACATTTAAGTTCTGTCCGGATCGTACACGGCAAAGGAACCGGTGCCTTACGTGCTGGGATCCATAATTATTTAAGGCACCAGAAACATGTAAGATCATTCCGTCTCGGAGCCTTTGGTGAGGGTGACGCCGGAGTAACGATTGCAGAATTAAAATAAAATCTTTCACGCAAGATTACAAAAACACTGCAAAATAATTTTATAGGGGGAAACCATGGTAAATAAACAGAAAATATTGATCGTAGATGATGATGAAAATATAGCAGAGCTCATTTCTCTGTATCTTACAAAAGAATGCTTTGATACTATGATGGTACATAATGGAGAAGAAGCTCTTGTAGCATATGATACTTATCAGCCAAACTTGATCCTTCTTGATCTTATGCTTCCGGGAATTGACGGTTATCAGGTATGCCGGGAAATCCGCACCCGTTCCAATGTACCAATCATCATGCTATCGGCGAAAGGTGAAGTTTTTGATAAGGTTCTGGGGCTGGAGCTTGGAGCCGATGACTATATTATGAAACCATTTGATTCAAAAGAAATGGTTGCCCGTGTCAAAGCAGTACTTCGCCGATATCAGGCTATTCCGAAACCTGAAACCAGTTCTGCTGATAAGGGAAAATGTGTAGAATATCCGGGTATTGTTATCAACCTTACAAATTATTCTGTTATGGTTGATAATCAGAATGTTGAAATGCCTCCAAAAGAACTTGAACTTTTATATTTTCTTGCATCTTCACCAAACCAGGTATTTACGAGGGAACAGCTTCTGGATCAGATCTGGGGATACGAATATATCGGAGACACTCGTACCGTTGACGTACATATTAAACGTCTCCGTGAAAAGATTAAAGACCACAACGGCTGGAGTTTAAGCACTGTATGGGGAATCGGCTACAAATTTGAAGTAAAATAGCTTTTTGCAAATACTATACTGGTCAACCGGTAACTACAAGGGGATATTATGAAAAGTACTTTATACTTAAAATTCATTATTATATATATCATATTTGGCTTTCTGAGCCTATTTACGGTAAGCGCCCTGACAAATGGATTTTTTACAGATCCGTTGAACCAGGCAATTTCATCCAGTATATATAAAGAAGCAAACCTGATTGCCACAGACTACCTTCCCAAGTATTATTCCGAAGAAATATCTCTGCACGATGTACACACACAGCTTTCCGGTATGGAAGCACATTTATCTGCTGCTGTCTGGTTTGTCAATAAAGATGGTACGATTATCGCCTCCGCTCAGTCTGACTCTTACCCTGCAGCGCCTTATCAGATTGAGAATTTTAATCCTGCTGAAATGGGAAGTGCACAGTATAGTATCGGCGATTATCACGGGTATTTCTCGGACAATGTGATTACTGTGATTGCACCCGTAATTTATGATTATTCGCCCAAAGGATATCTTTTGATCCACAAAGATTTATCTTTTTCAGATTATATGAAAAATCTTTTTCAGAGAACCGTGTTGATCGCCATTATTGCAGTTTATCTGTTATCGTTCATGATACTCCTGGCATTTCAGTTCTTCGTATATAGACCGCTTCGCAAGATTACAGAAGCTGCCACACAGTATGCCAGCGGGAATCTGGATTACGAGATTCCTGTTACTACTGAAGATGAGATGGGCTATTTATCTGCCTCACTGAATTACATGTCTTCTCAGCTCAAAGATATGGAAGACTATCAGAAGAAATTTGTAGCTAATGTATCCCACGATTTTCGATCGCCTCTTACATCAATTAAAGGTTATATCGAAGCTATGACAGACGGAACAATTCCACCGGAACTTCACGAAAAATATTTAAAAATAATTCTCTTTGAAACAGAACGTCTGACAGATCTCACGCAGGATCTGCTTACACTGAACGAGTTTGATACAAAGAACATTCTCTTAAACAGAGAAAGCTTTGACATCCATGAAATTATTAAAAATGTTGCCGCTTCCTTTGAAGGCCGCTGCACACAAAAGAAAATATCTATTGAACTTTTATTTGCCACAAAACATTTAAATGTTTATGCTGATAAGCGCAAAATCCAGCAGGTGCTCTATAACCTTCTTGATAATGCTATCAAATTCAGTAATCCGGAATCTTCCATTACAATCGAAACAACAGAACGTGGCGATAAAATCTATACTTCTGTAAAGGATTACGGCATCGGCATTCCAAGAAGTGCACTGAATAAGATTTGGGAACGTTTCTACAAGACCGATCTCTCTCGTGGAAAGGACAAAAAAGGAACCGGTCTCGGCCTCGCAATTGTAAAAGAAGCCATACAGGCGCACGGTGAAAATATCAATGTAATCAGTACGGAAGGAGTAGGAACTGAATTTATCTTTTCCCTTCCGCGCGGATAAAGGGGATGAAATCAAAAAGGTGCATGTCACACCGACTCTAAATCGGATGATGACATGCACCTTTTCTATGTATTATGTTTTTTCAGAATCTTACTTTTCTGATCTTATTCTTCCGGTACTACGATCAGATCTTTTGTGAAGCTGTTAAGTACTTCGCATCCGTCCTCTGTAATGATTACAAGGTCTTCGATACGAACTCCGATACCTTCTTCTGCAATGTAGATACCTGGCTCTACAGAGAAGCACTGTCCAACCTGAATGATATCTTCGTTTACAGAAGATACATCACCAAACTCATGATCTTCAAGACCGATAGAGTGACCTGTTCTGTGTGTAAAGTACTGGCCATATCCTTTTTCTTCAATGTAGTTTCTTGCTGCAAGGTCAACATCGCACATTCTGTTGCCTGGTTTAGCTGCTTCGATACCACGTCTGTTAGCTTCTACAACGATATCATAGATCTCTCTTGCACGGTCAGATACTTCACCGATAAATACTGTTCTAGTCATATCAGATGCATAATTATCTTTGAAAGCACCGATATCAAGAATTACACAGTCGCCATGTTTTCCTTTAGAATCATCTGTTACATGATGCGGATCTGCTGCACCCTTTGCATAAGCTGTGATAGGATCGAAAGATACATCTTCACATCCAAGATCTTTGTAAATTTCGCGGATCTTAGCGTTAAGTTCTCTCTCTGTAAGACCTTTAACTACCCATGGAATCAGTCTTTCCATAGCAATGTCATTCAGTCTTGATGACTCTCTCATCAGTTCCTGTTCTTTCTCATCTTTTACCATACGGATGTAGTCGATAATTGGAGAACCATTTACAAATTTGCTTCCGCCACCTAATTCCTGAAGGCGAATTAAGAATCTTGCCGGCCATGTCTTGTCGATACCCATGACTTTATCTTTCTCTACATATCTGCTTAAAATCTCTACACCATCTTCAATGTCATCATACCATACCAATTCTACTCCCAGATCTTTCTCCTGTGGGAACAGTTTGTTAATTACAAGTTTGTGGTTTCCATTTACATTCAGATATAAAGCTAATAATCTTTCTCCTGGAATAATCCACTTTCCTGTGAGGTAGAAAATAGCAACCGGGTCAGAAACGATCATCTGCGGGATACCATGTTCTTCCATTGATTTTAACACTCTTGATACTTTACCTTGATCCATTGTTGATACCAACCTTTCTTTTTAGTAATTTTAGTAATTGAGTATGAAACTCGGCATTCCCTCTGCCAATTCACGCTGTTATTATTTATTATAGAACGGAGTCTACTAAAAGTCAATTGGGCCAAACTGAAATTTACACATAGCGGGTTCCCTGTTCGTATACTTTTTTACCACCTAAAAATACTGTGTTGGTATTAAAAATGCAGTTAATATCCTGGCTTAAATTACCATCTACAACTGTAATATCTGCAATCAGACCTTCTTTGATCATTCCAAGTTCATCTTCTCTTTCAAGAACTTTTGCAGGATTTGCAGTTGCTGTCTGGATTGCCTGTACTGGCGTAATACCGTATTTCACCATGTAAGTCAGCTCTTCCTGTACCGGAAGTACCGGTGCACCGTACATAACCATATCACTTCCTGTACAAACAGTAACACCTGTGTCATAAAGCTTTTTAAAATTATCACGGTATGCTTCATATGCCGGCTGATAAAAAGCGAAATCTCTCTGCTCTTTTGCTGCTACCGGATCACTGAATACATCTGCATTTCCCTCTTCAATATTTTTCTTACAAGTCTCATATAAATATGTATATGCAAAGATGGTCGGTGTCCATGCAATACCTTTTTCTTTCATCTGCTGAGCCTGCTCTACTGTAAGGAATGTTCCATGTTCAATGGTATCAAATCCTGCATCTATACACATTTGAATTGTAGGATGTGTTCCGGCATGAACGACACATTTAATTCCTCTTCTATGGCATTCGTCTGCCGCTGCATCTAATTCTTCCTGTGTATATTCCGGAATATGTGATCTGTGACTTGATAGTAATTTTACCCATTCAGCGCCATCTCTTACCTGTTTGCGAATTTCTTTGCGAATTTCCCATGGACCATCTACCTGCACAACTTCATCCCAGCAATGTCCTCCACTCATGCACATACCTTCTCCTACATGAGTAATTCTAGGAATTGTGATAAACCCTTTGTCCTCTGCCATTTTTAAGGTACGGCACACTCCACACGGAGAATAACAGTCACGCACACTTGTAATTCCTTTTGTAAAAGCTGCCTGTGCATGCTGGAGCGCATACATCATAATCATCTGATCATTGTAATTAAAACTATCCGGCTGGCTGTACCAGTAACCCAAATGACAATGCATATCGCACATTCCCGGAAGGATTGTCGCCTCTCCGAAGTCCTGTACTTCTTCTCCCGGCCATGTTTTTTTCAACTCATCAAGTTGTCCGATCTGTGCAATCATTCCCATCTCATCAATTCTTACTGCCTGATTTTCTAAAACGGTCTCCCCGTCTCCTGTAATGATCCATTTTGCCCCAAGTATCATAATATTTTTTCCTCCTTTTTAGCCCCAGTTTGTTCCAACACCAGCTGCTACTGCTTTTTCATAAATTTCCTTTGCGGCAACAAGATCCTGTGTAGCAACTCCAACTGTTTCGAACACGATGATCTCATCATCATTTTCACGGCCAACCAGTTCTCCTTTAATTACATTTCCGAGATCTCCTGTGAAATCGTCTTTTGTGATGATTCCTTCCTCTAATGGGATCAGAATATCACCGGATTCTGACAATACAGCATCTTCGGAATCAAAGTAAATCTTTGATGCACGTGGTAAAATTGCCGGATCCATTTCCTGCATGTGATGCTGATAAGCACCTACGCAGCTGATGGTACATCCCTTTTTAATTTTTGTTCCATCAAATACCGGTTTTGATGATGGTGTTACAGTGATAAGCAAATCTGCATCATCGATTGCTTCATCAGAAGATTTTACAGCAACAATCTTTGTACCGTAACTTTTAAGTTCTTCCTGCATACGCTCTGCAAATGCTACCGTACGCTCAAAATTCAGGTCATAAACTCTTACTTCTTCAAGCTTTCTTGCAGCGATCATAGCCTCAAGCTGCGTAGCTGCCTGTCCACCTGTACCGATCAATGCACCAATTCTGCATTCTTTTTTTGCAAGCACATCAAATGCTGCTCCGGACGCTGCTCCTGTACGAAGCTGTGTAACATATGTACCATCCAAAACAGAAGTCACCACACCTGTTTTTCCGTCAATCAAAAGAACCTGTGCAGGTGAAGACGGAATTCCGTTGTCAATATTGTGCGGAAAAATGTTGATAATTTTTAAAGATGCTGTATCCATCTCTTCTACATATGCAGGCATGAATAAGAAACATCCATCATGGTTCGGAGCTTGAATATTCGTGCGAAGAGGAGCGTTGCATTTTCCTTCTACAACTAACTGAAATGCTTTTTTATCCGCTTCTATCGCATCCTTAATTGAAAATACTTTTTTAATGTCCTCTCTTGATAATAATAACATATCCGTTTCCTCCAATTTTTCATAAATGCTCAGAGTCAAATTATCACTGTGAATCTGAGCATTTGTCGTTAATCTTATTATAGAGTCTGTATTTATATTTTGCAAAATGTATCATAGAAATAGACTTTACATTTTTTTATGACTTAAATTAATTTTTCTTATCTATGGTATCTTTGTCTGTTGACAAAAAATTATCATTTATGTTTATAATAAATTATATAGATATTTTATCTTAGTACTACGAGGAGGATCTATGACAAAATACGAAATAATCTTAGATGTATGCAGAACCAGAAGTATTTCTAAAACAGCTGCAAACCTAAACTATACACAATCTGCGATCAGTCAGTCTATAAAGAGCTTCGAAAAGGAACTTGGATTTCCACTATTCAAACGCTCAAAACATGGAATGGAATTAAGGCCTAATACAGAAGAGATCATTGATTCACTAAAGATCATCTGCCAGGAGGAAAATCGAATCTCTCAGATTGCGGCTAATATTACCAGCCTTGACAGTGGATATATCCGTATTGGCACAATACAGAGCATTTCCTACCATTGGCTGCCTGATATACTGAAACATTTTTCTGAAGCATATCCAAATATTCGTTTTGAACTAACTGTAGACGGTTTTAATCCTTTAAAAGAGATGATAGATTCCGGAAAACTGGACTGTATTTTTGTTTCCAGATATGCTGTTCCGGATTTCCCATTCCTTCCGATTGGGAATGATGAACTTATGTTGGTTACCCCAAAGAATCATCCTCTTTCTGAAAAGATTGCAGTGTCATTATCAGATGTCAATAATGAAAACTTTGTGCTTTCTTCTGACGGTCTTGACTATGAGACAGGAAAAATCTTTGAACTTAACGATATTCATCCGAAAATCCGTTACAGGTTAAATGAAGATTTTGCAACATTGAAAATGGTAGAACAGGGATTTGGAATTACGATTCTTCCGAAACTTCTACTTTACAACGCCCCATTTGATGTATGTATTCGTTCTTTTACAGAACATTATTCTCGTGTACTTGGTGTGGCATACACGAAGGACACTCCCCCTACCCTTGCAACACTGAAGCTTCTGGATTATGTAAAAGAATGGAGTTCACAGACATTTGCCGAATAGTTACACAAATTAAAAAGAGTTTCTCTTTCATAAATCGAAAGAGAAACTCTTTTTAATTTTATTTATTCTTCATCAAAATCAATAACTACAGTTTCTTCTGATGCAGCATCTGTTTCTGACACAGCACTCTCATCAATTTCAAGCTCTTCATCAAAGGAAATTTCATCATCCATAGTCATGCCTGAATCAAGTTTGATATCACGGTATTTTCTCATACCTGTACCGGCTGGTACATGTTTACCAATAATAACATTTTCTTTCAGACCAATCAATGGGTCAACTTTTCCCTTAATTGCAGCTTCTGTAAGAACCTTTGTTGTCTCCTGGAAGGATGCTGCTGACAGGAAGGAGTTTGTTGCAAGAGATGCTTTTGTAATACCAAGCATAATCTGCTCACCGGTTGCCGGTTCTTTTCCTTCTGCTTCCAGTGCTTTATTCACATCTTCAAACTCGAGGATATCAACATTTGTTCCCGGAAGGAAATCACTGTCACCTGCTTCCTCTACACGAATCTTCTTGAGCATCTGACGAACGATAACTTCGATATGTTTATCGTTAATCTCAACACCCTGAAGTCTGTATACTCTCTGTACTTCCTGAAGCATATAATCCTGAACAGCACGTAATCCTTTAATCTTAAGGATATCATGCGGATTTACACTACCTTCTGTAAGTTCGTCACCGGCTTCAAGCTTAGCACCATCAAGAATCTTGATACGTGATCCATACGGGATCAGGTATGCTTTGGACTCACCTGTCTCATGATTCGTTACGATGATCTCACGTTTCTTCTTAGTATCGTTGATAGTAGCAGTTCCTGCAAATTCTGTGATAATCGCAAGTCCCTTTGGCTTTCTCGCCTCGAAAAGCTCCTCGACACGAGGAAGACCCTGTGTGATATCATCACCGGCTACACCACCGGTATGGAACGTACGCATAGTAAGCTGTGTACCAGGCTCACCGATAGACTGAGCAGCAATAATACCAACTGCCTCACCAACCTGTACCGGTTCTCCTGTTGCCATGTTGGCACCGTAACATTTTGCACAGATACCATCATGTGAGCGGCAGGTAAGAATTGTACGGATCTTAACCTTCTTAAGCGGTTCGCCGTTCTCATCCACACCTTTCTTTATGATCAGTTCAGCACGTTTTGGTGTTACCATATGATTTGCTTTTACAAGAACATTTCCTTCCGCATCCACGATGTTCTCGCACAGATAACGTCCTGTAATACGTTCCTGAAGGCTCTCAATCTCTTCATTTCCATCCATGAATGCTTTTACATACATTCCCGGAATCTCTTCGCCCTTCTCCACACAATCTACTTCATGGATAATGAGCTGCTGTGATACATCAACAAGACGTCTTGTCAAATATCCTGAATCGGCTGTACGAAGAGCAGTATCGGAAAGTCCCTTACGAGCACCATGAGCAGACATGAAGTACTCCAATACGTCAAGACCTTCACGGAAGTTTGACTTGATCGGCAACTCGATTGTACGACCTGTTGTATCGGCCATAAGTCCACGCATACCTGCAAGCTGTTTGATCTGCTTGTCGGAACCACGGGCTCCTGAATCGGCCATCATAAAGATGTTGTTATATTTGTCAAGACCGGAAAGCAGTGCCTCTGTAAGAGCATCGTCAGTAGCTTTCCATGTCTCTACAACTTCTTTGTAACGCTCCTCCTCTGTGATGAGACCACGTTTAAAGTTCTTGGTGATCTTATCTACAGTGTCCTGAGCCTCTTGTATCATCTGCGGCTTCTGCGGAGGCACGGTCATATCTGAGATGGATACGGTCATCGCTGCTCTCGTAGAATACTTGTAACCGATAGATTTTACAGCATCAAGTACTTCTGCTGTCTTTGTGGATCCATGTGTATTAATAACTTTTTCAAGAATCTTCTTTAACTGTTTCTTTCCAACGTGGAAATCAACCTCAAGGAGAAGTTCATTTCCTTCCACCTCTCTGTCTACAAAACCGAGATCCTGTGGAATGATTTCGTTGAAGAGGAATCTTCCAAGCGTAGATTCCACATTTCCTGTCTTCACAGTTCCATCCGGCATTGTCTTGGATACACGGACAGTGATGCGTGAGTGAAGTGTGATCGCATCATTCTCATATGCAAGGATTGCTTCATTTACACTCTTGAAAATCTTACCTTCGCCCTTAACACCAGGTCTTTCCTGTGTCAGATAGTAAATACCAAGTACCATATCCTGTGAAGGAACGGCTACCGGTCCACCGTCAGACGGTTTCAGAAGGTTGTTTGGTGAAAGCAGAAGGAAACGGCACTCTGCCTGAGCCTCTACGGAAAGCGGAAGATGAACTGCCATCTGGTCTCCGTCAAAGTCGGCATTGTATGCGGTACATACAAGCGGATGAAGCTTAATTGCTTTACCTTCTACAAGGATCGGCTCAAATGCCTGAATACCAAGTCTGTGAAGTGTAGGGGCACGGTTTAACATAAC
>JBJEMB010000122.1:0-2759 GCA_051879455.1 Lachnospiraceae bacterium | reverse complement strand
TATATACATCCATTATGACATATACTTCAGGCAAATGCACCATACCATTAGTAGAATCCTTTCTCTTGGCAGACTACTTGGCTTAATTTCCGCCGTGGTGTATAACTCTCACACATACTTTTTCAGATCATTCAGTATACTTCAAGCTCTGGTGTATGACTCTCCACACCTCTAAGACAGACACCTTGACTTATTTTCTACTCAAGAGTATGACTCTTTATCCCTCTCTGTCAGATTCCTCGGTCCATTTCTCACTCAGGTGTATGACCAATTCCTCGTACAAGTCATACACCCGAAGGCAAAGTAAGTTATAGTGTATGACGAGACCCACGCATAAGTCATACATCATAAGAAAAGCAGACTATAGTGTATGACAAAATCCTCGAACGAATCATACAACCAGGAATCAGCAAGCTATGGTGTATGACAAAACCTTCAGACAAGTCATACACATAAGAATAATCAAGCTTAGGTGTATGCCCCCGCCCGCATAACAGCATATATATAACAGCATGAGTGTAACACAAAAAAGGGAAGGTCTTATCCCTTCATCCGGAACAAGCCTTCCCTTAATATCTACATGATTATATACTTATATACTTATACACTTACATATTCACTATTTATTTCTGTACGATGTTAATAATCTTTTTCGGAACATAGATTTCTTTTACGATTGTTCCTGTAAGCTTATCTGCCACTGCTGCTTTTCCTGCTGCAATTGCATCTTCTTTTGAGATATCTGCTGCAATAGAGATAACTGCTTTTGTCTTCCCGTTAATCTGTACCGGCACCTCAATCTCATCATCTTTCATAGCTTCTTCACTATATGTCGGCCATCCTGCTTTAAATACACTTCCTTCGTGTCCAAGCTGCTCCCAGATTTCCTCTGCGAAGTGTGGTGCAAATGGAGAGAGAAGTACTGCCATTGTGGACAATGTCTCTAAGTCGATTCCTCCTTCTTTTTTAGCGATATCAATAAGCTTATTATTATGCTCCATAAATCCTGAAATTGCTGTATTTAAGCTGAAACTTTCCAGACGAGTTGTGATATCTTTCACCAGTCTGTGACGTTCTTTGATCATTTCTTTTGTTGCTTCTACGTTAGCTTCTTTGCTGTCCATAACAAGATTCCACAATCTCTTAAGGAATCTGTTAACTCCGTCAATTCCACGATCATCCCACTCTGCATCAAGCTCCGGTGGACCAACGAACAGCTCATACATTCTCAGAGAGTCACATCCGTAATCTCTTACAAGATCATCAGGAGATACTACATTTCCTTTGGATTTACTCATCTTAATACCGTTCTTTCCTGTGATCATTCCCTGATTGAACAGCTTCTGGAATGGCTCGTCAAAGTCAATTGCTCCGATATCATACAGGAATTTTGTATAGAATCTGGAGTAAAGAAGGTGAAGAACCGCATGCTCAACACCACCGATATACATATCTACCGGAAGCATCTCATCTGCTTTTTCTTTGGATACCAGTTCTTTGTCATTGTGATTATCTACATAACGAAGGAAATACCAGGATGAACCTGCCCACTGCGGCATAGTATTTGTCTCACGTTTTGCAGGTTTTCCACATTTCGGACACTTGCAGTTTACCCACTCGTCAATAGCTGCAAGCGGTGATTCACCTGTTCCTGTCGGCTCGTAGGACTCTACCTCCGGCAGACGAAGTGGAAGTTCTTCCTCCGGTACAGGTACGTTTCCACAATCCGGACAATGTACGATCGGGATTGGCTCTCCCCAGTATCTCTGACGGGAGAATACCCAGTCACGGAGCTTGTAGTTTACTGTTGCACGACCGATTCCACGCTCTTCAATAATATGTGGAGCCTCTTTTTTAAGTACTGCAGATTCCATACCGTTCCACTCACCGGAGTTGATCATTGTTCCGGAAGCTTCTGTGTATGCTTCTGTCATATTTTCAATTTCTTTTCCGTCTTTTGCAATAACCTGAATGATCGGGATGCCGAATTTTGTAGCAAACTCAAAGTCACGGTCATCGTGTGCCGGTACACACATGATTGCTCCTGTACCATAATCAGCAAGTACGTAGTCAGAAAGCCAGATTGGTGTCTTCTCTCCGTTTAACGGATTAATTGCATAACTTCCAGTGAACACACCTGTTTTGTCTTTATCCTGCATGCGGTCTACATTAGACTTCATAGAAGCATCATAAATGTATTTTTCCACTGCTTCTCTTGTCTCATCTGTTGCCAGACTCTTTGCAAGCTCATGTTCCGGCGCAAGTACCATGAATGTTGCACCGTAAAGAGTATCCGGTCTGGTTGTGTATACAGTGATCTTTTCGTCTCTTCCTTCTACAGGGAAATCAACCTCTGCACCGTAAGATTTTCCAATCCAGTCTGTCTGCATCTTCTTAACCTTCTCCGGCCAGTCAAGCTTATCAAGATCATTTAAGAGGCGCTCGGCATATGCAGTAATCTTGAGCATCCACTGACGAAGGTTCTTCTTTGTAACCTCAGCTCCGCAGCGCTCACATTTACCATTAACAACCTCTTCATTTGCAAGACCTGTCTTACAGGAAGGACACCAGTTAATCGGAAATTCCTTCTCATATGCAAGACCTTCTTTGAACATTTTTACAAAAATCCACTGTGTCCATTTGTAGAATTCAGGGTCTGTTGTATTTACTTCTCTGTCCCAGTCATAGAGCGCTGAAATCTCATTGATCTGGCGCTTAATATTCTTAACATTTTCCGCTGTGGAAATTGCAGGATGAAC
>JBJEMB010000121.1:0-2761 GCA_051879455.1 Lachnospiraceae bacterium | reverse complement strand
CCCATACTGGTCATGTTGGCTGTGAGAAATTGGGTTTCAATTCCTAATGCTTTCAGCTTGCGGACATTCTGCAAAAGATCTACCGTATTTCTGGCGAAACGGGAGATATCCTTTACAACAATCATGTCAAACAGACCGTGTTCGGCATCGGACATCATGTGAAGAAATTCTTTACGATTCTTGATTTTAGTTCCGGAAATACCCTCGTCTGCATATAATCTTACTAAGGTATCACCGGTGCGTTTGGTGTATTCGGAAAAGAACTCTTTTTGAGCTTCCAGACTGTTGAGTTGGTCGGTTTTATCGGTGGAAACACGACAGTAGGCTGCTATGTTCATGTTGGGTGACCTTTCTGTTATAGTTGTATCGTTCTGTTACTTCTTTTATTATATCGTAAAATGGAGGATTGTAAACATAGAAAAAGCAGGAGATTATGAAATACTATTCTATAATCTTCTGCATTTATTCTTGATTAGCCTTGGTTAAATCTTGTCTAAACCTTGTCTAAAGCTTGTCTAAACCATTGTCAGTCACAGTATTTTCAGAACATATCTCGTCTAAACCTTGTCTAAAGCTTAGTTATGCTTGTCTAAAATGCAATCTATTTTCTTAATACCCAATTAGATTTTTGTTGATTAGTAGAGTCAGTTTCAATAATTTTCTTTTGTTTTAATGAGTATAGTAAATTACGAATTTTATTTTCCTTCTGTTTATCGCTCAACACATCTGGTAATTTATCCCAAAGCAACTCTCGGATTTCGCTTTTCTTTGCCTTCTCATATTGCTTCAAATATTCAACAATCAGATCCTTATAATACTTATCATCAAACCCTTTATTCTTAATATACCCGGCACCATCAGAAATACTTTTAGCCGCAGATGCGGACAAATACAAGCTCGTAATACGACCCTCGACTAATTTTAAAGAACGTAACTTATCTACATCCTCTTTCTGCATTGGCAATCCCTTCTGAACCCGGTCTAATAAGAACACTGTATGCAAATCTAACTCTGGATGATCATATAAGATATGCATATAATTATCATTCAGAATTTTCCCATATACAGTTACTTCAACTTGGGTTCCCGATGCCACATCGTAATCAGGCATTGGGAAATATTTTGCTTTCTGTATATTATATGCTCTACGGATTCCAAGCGTAGCAGTATCAATCATATGGAACGCAACCATAGATTCCGCCAACAACTGGTTTCTATAAAAAGGTGGATTATAGCTCACTTCTAAAACGTTTTCTATTCTCTGAGGAATAAAATCACCTGGGTTGGTAAATTTAATTTTATCCTCAAATTCGTTCACATAAATTCTTCCGCCTAATTGATAATTTGTATGCGCTATACAATTGTTAAGTAACTCTCGAATCAGCCAGCTATTATACTGTTCAGTTTCTATCGGAAACAACGTTAACTGATTTGGCATATATCTGTATGTCAGATTCCTTACCTTTGCAAATACTTTATCCACAACGTTAATAAACGGAATTTTAAAAATTGCATAATCTTTATCTATTCCATTCGCACCATATAGTCTCCACATAATACTTGGTGCAGATTGGAACAAATAATCATAATCAGAATTTCCGAGAAGCAGCATACCTGCATGTGTGATCTTACCATCTATCATCAGTTTCACTTTTGAAAGAAACTGCTCATCATTCATAGCATCCACTTCTTCAGTAATATGCTCCTGATTCATTTTTTCTTTGTATCTCTCTCGTGCCAGGGCAATTGCAGTTTTATCTAAATGTTCAATCGTTGCTTTTTAAAGAATTTGCTTCGACCAGTCTTTTCGTTCCTGCGAACGGATTGCATCTATCTTATACTGTTTCAACGGAACAAGGCTTTCCCCTGAACGTTCATAATAATTCGTCTTCCAATCCGTTGGAATTCCAGTTGCGGCTGCAGGAATTTTAAACATAAGTACTCGATACTCTTTTCCTTTTACTACAGGAAAAATCTCAATAATGTCGTAAAAAGTCATTCCGTTCGTAGTATTTGTGGCAATCTCGTACTTAAATTTTTCCAGCAAACTCCGCTCACCTTTTTTATACGCTGTTCCTACAATATGTTTAACCTTATTCTTCTCACTGACCCCAAAGATAAGCCATCCATACTGTTGTTGTCTCAAGTTCGCCTCGTTGCTTATTGCAGAAAAATAACGCCCAATCTTATCTGTATCATAACTACTTTTCGCTTCTTTGAACTCTACAACCTCATATTCCCAACGTTCCATAAGATTAGCCAGTATTTCATAATATTCAATATCTTTTACTGATTTCTCATAATCAAAAAAACGCATCTATACACCTACCTTCTACTAATTGAAAGGCAATTCTTCATCCTCGTCAAAATCAGGATTCAGGAAATGTTCCTCCACGTAATCATCATACTTCTGAATTGCCTTATCTATCTCTTCTTTCTCCTTTTCCTTCCCCATTGCTCCATATAATTTTGAAGCCGCAATAAACATGATTTCATTTTCATCAAAGCACTTTGATTTATCCATAATAAATCTGTCTACCAGTGTTTCAGCCTTATCGTATTCTTTTGTGTCTATAAATGCATATACTCCTGCTGTAGCCGCCACGACATTCTCCGATTCCTTTCGAATCCATTTTTCACAGAATTCTACAGCCTCTTTTGTTTTTCCCAATTCACGAAGCACAGTAGCTTTTCTAAATTTAATATCTGAACCAGAATATTCCGGCCAGCCAAACAATTCAAGCAAATCATTACACATCTT
>JBJEMB010000120.1:11318-15677 GCA_051879455.1 Lachnospiraceae bacterium | reverse complement strand
GTAAACATTGTGGGTGGAATAATAATTACTGCATTTGCGCTTGTGGCCAGAGAAGTCTGTACAGTTGTGACACTTCGGCTGGATGGTATGATTGTTGGTGGGATTATGCCTCTGATTCCCGGACTTGCGTTTACAAACGCTGTCCGTGACGTTGCAGATGGAGATTTCCTTTCAGGAACGGTCAGGATGATTGATGCACTGCTTGTATTTGTATATATTGCAATCGGCGTGGGACTTGCCCTTCAGATTTACACAAATATTCCGGGAGGATTACTGATATGATGCAGGATATGTTTGGAAATATTATCTGTTCATTTTTGGGAACAATTGGGTATGCCATACTTTACAATGTCCCTAAAAAATATTATATCGGTTGTGGCATTACAGGAGTTGCCGGATGGATGATTTTTTTGTTTTTTAGAAGACAAATGATGACTTCATCAGCTACAGCTTCCTTTTTTGGAGCATTAGTCGTAGTTTTGATTGCAAGAATGTTGACAGTCCGGATGAAATGTCCAATTACTATATTTTTGATTTCAGGTATCTTCCCGCTGGTTCCCGGAGCCGGAATCTACTATACGGTTTATTATCTGGTTACAAATCAGCTTTCTATGGCATCATTAAAAGGAATGGAATCTATAAAAATTGTGTTTGCGATTGTACTTGGAATCGTCATTGTGGTACAGATTCCGAGAGATTATTTCCATATTGAGTTCTTGCGTAAAAGATGGCGTGAAAAGGTTGAAGCGTCCAAATAGATTGTGCTACAATAGGTAAGATAAAAAGTTATGAGGAGATTAAGCAAATGAGTAAAGTAAGAACAAGATTTGCACCAAGTCCTACAGGAAGAATGCATGTGGGAAATTTAAGAACAGCGCTTTATGCGTACTTGATCGCTAAGCATGAAAATGGAGATTTTATGCTTAGAATCGAAGATACAGATCAAGAGCGTTTTGTAGAAGGTGCATTAGATATCATTTATCATACATTGAAGGAAACCGGTCTTGAACATGATGAAGGACCGGACAAAGACGGTGGTGTGGGACCGTATGTACAAAGTGAAAGAAATGCATCCGGAATATATTTAAAATATGCGAAGCAGTTAATTGAGCAGGGAGATGCATATTATTGTTTCTGTGATAAAGAACGTCTTGAATCTTTGAAAAGTACAGTGTCTGAAGGCAGTGATACAGAGATTGTTGTATATGATAAACATTGCCTTGGACTTAGCAAAGAAGAGGTGGAGGCTAATCTTGCGTCAGGAAAACCATACGTAATCCGATTCAATATGCCGACAGAGGGAAAAACTACGTTTAAAGATGATATTTATGGTGACATTACTGTGCCAAATGCTGAGATGGAAGATTTGATCCTTATAAAATCGGATGGATATCCAACTTATAATTTTGCAAATGTTATTGATGATCATTTAATGGGGATTACACATGTAGTAAGAGGAAATGAATATCTGTCTTCTGCGCCAAAATATAACAGAATCTATGAAGCTTTTGGATGGGAGATCCCAACATATGTACATTGTCCTCTGATCACTGATGAAAATCATAAAAAACTGAGCAAACGTTGTGGACATTCTTCCTATGAAGATCTGATCAATCAGGGATTTGTTACAGAGGCTGTCGTTAATTATGTTGCACTGCTTGGATGGTGCCCATCTGATAATCAGGAAATCTTTTCGCTGGATGAGTTGGTGAAAGTATTTGATTATCGTCATATGAGCAAATCACCTGCTGTGTTTGATATTGTAAAACTGAAATGGATGAACGGTGAATATCTGAAGGCTATGGATTTTGATAAATTTTATACTATGGCTGAGCCTTATATCAGAGAAGTTGTAACAAAAGATTATGATTTAAAGAAGATTGCAGCTCTTGTGAAGACAAGGATTGAGGTGTTCCCGGATATTAAAGATCAGATAGATTTCTTTGAGACTCTTCCGGAATATGATACGGCAATGTACTGTCATAAGAAAATGAAGACAAATGAGGAGAATTCGCTCGAAGTATTAAAGGAAGTACTCCCTGTTCTTGAAGCGCAGGAGGATTTCAGCAATGATGCATTGTTTGCAGCATTAAAGAAATATGTGGATGAAAAAGGATGCAAAGTCGGTTTTGTAATGTGGCCGGTCCGTACTGCTGTTTCAGGCAAACAGAATACTCCTGGCGGAGCTACAGAGATTATGGAGATTCTTGGAAAAGAAGAATCACTGTCCAGAATCCGCAGAGGAATCGAATTACTCAGTAAATAAATTAGAGCAGGATAATTAAATAATATAATAATAATGTGGGGATAATATTTTTGTTATCCCCAATCATAATTAAAAGGGGTATTTATGGGTCTTAATAAAGCTCAGAAAGAGGCAATCGCCCATTATAAAGGACCTTGTCTGGTCCTTGCCGGTCCCGGTTCTGGGAAAACTCTTACAATCGCGAAGAGAATAGAATATTTAATTCAGGTACATAAGGTAAGGCCAGAAGAAATTCTGGTCATTACCTTTACTAAGTATGCATCAAATGAGATGAAAAAGAGATTTCGGGAAATCATGAAATCAACGGATTATCCGGTGAATTTTGGGACTTTTCATTCAGTATATTACTGGATACTTAAGTGGGCTTATGGACTGAATCAGACCAATATCTTAGCTGAGAATGAAAAATATGCTCTTTTACGCCAGATTGTAAAAGGACAGGATGAAGAAGAGTTTTTTGATACAAGTGAAGAAGATTACTATCGTGGACTTGCTGAAGAAATTGGAAACGTAAAAAATAATCTTGAAAATATTGAATGTTATGAGTCTCTTCACTATGGAAAAGAAAGGTTTCGCGGTGTTTTTCAACAGTATGAAGAAGCAAAAAGAAAACTGAAAAAGATAGACTTTGAAGATATGCTGGTGATGTGCCGCAAATTATTTATTGACAGAAAAGACATTCTGAAAAAGTGGCAGGAAAAATTCCGTTATATTTTAATTGATGAATTTCAGGATATCAATCAGGTACAATATGATGTCATACGTATGCTGGCAGCACCTGATAATAATCTTTTTGCAGTGGGAGATGATGATCAGTCCATTTATGGGTTTCGTGGCGCAAAGCCGGGAATCATGATGGAGTTTAAAAAAGACTATCCAGATGCAAAACAGATTCTTTTGGATATTAATTATCGGTCCAGCGCACATATTGTCAATGGAGCCCTCAGAGTCATTGGGAATAATAAAAAGAGATATGATAAGGAAATCCACCCATGGAAAAAAGCAGAAATGACTGTTCACATTCAGGAACTTAGAGATTCTGTTGAAGAGAGCGAGTACATACTTGAAAAAATTGAAGAAACTATGAAAACAGGGATACCGGAAAGAGAGATTGCTGTTCTTTTTCGTACCTCAATGGATGCAAGGGTATTGACAGAGACGTTGGTTGAACACAGGATTCCTTTCCAGATGAAAGAAAAGATTTATAATATTTATGAACATTTTACAGCGCAGGATATAATCAGCTATTTCAGACTTTCACAAAAAGAATACGAGAAAAAGTATTTTTTGAGGATAGTAAATCGTCCGAATCGCTATATTGGAAGAGACAGTATGAGTGAAGGACCTGTTACTTATGAGAGCCTTCGAAATTTTTATTGTGATAAGCTATGGATGCAGGACCGGATCGATCAACTGGAATGGGATATGAAGATGATAAACGGAAAGACTCCTTATGCGGCAATTCAGTATATTCGGAAAAGCATTGGATATGATGAATTTCTGAAAGATTATGCGAATCATCAGAGAATGGATTATGGTGAGATTGCAGAAACACTTGATAAGATTCAGGAAGCGTCTAAAGGTTATCAGACGATTGCTGAATGGCTCTTGCATGTGGAAAAATATGGAGAAATGCTTAGAAAAAAAGCGGCCTCAAATAGAGAAAAAGAACAGACAAACGGAATTAGTCTCCATACTTTTCATGGGGCAAAGGGACTGGAATTTGATACAGTCTTTATATTAGGTGCTAATGAAGGAATCATACCGTATAAAAAGGCAAAGCTTCCTGAAGAAATAGAGGAAGAGAGGAGACTTTTTTATGTAGGAATGACGAGAGCAAAAAGACAACTTATCATTTGTTACGCAATGGAAAGAAATGGAAAAAACATGTCTTCTTCTCGCTTTGTATATGAATTGACAGGTAGCCAAAAACGTAAAAATGATGTAAAATAGAGACAAGTGTGAGAACCATTTTGACAGGAGGAAACTGTAGCGATGAAAAATAGAATATTTGCGGTGATTGCAGTGATACTTATCTGTATTCTGGGAGTATCCGCGTGTAAGAAAAATGTAGGAACTCCGGAGGATAATGC
>JBJEMB010000120.1:5487-11218 GCA_051879455.1 Lachnospiraceae bacterium | reverse complement strand
AATAAAGATAATGTAGATATGTATGGGATAGATGGATGGCAGTAGAGCCGGAAAGGACACATATGAGACAAATACAGGGAATGCCGTTGCCTTTAGGTGTAACAGTACAGAATGATAAGGTTAATTTTTCCGTGGCGGTTCCGGAAGGAAAAGAGTGTAAGCTTTTGATATATTCTTCAGGGACAGATGTACCATGTGAAAGTTTTTCTATGATAGATACTCTTGGAGAGGTACGATATCTTGCATTGGAAGATCTGGATTTAGAATCATATGAATACAATTATGAGATTGATGGGACTATTATGGTTGATCCATATGTGCGAACGTTGACAGGAAAAGAAAAATGGGGTAAAGAAGTCAGCCTTCAGAAGCATGAGGTGAGAGGAAAACTTAGTGAAAGAACCTATGATTGGGAAGGGGATACTCCGCTTCAGATCCCTTATCACGATGTTGTGGCTTACAGTCTCCATGTGCGTGGATTTACGAAAGACTCTTGCTCAAAAGTAAAGAAAAAAGGCACTTTTGAGGGAGTGATAGAAAAAATTCCGTATTTGAAAGAACTTGGAATTAATCAGATACACTGTATGCCGGTCTATGAGTTTGAGGAATGCGGTCTTTACCGCAATTACTGGGGGTATGGTGCAGCTTATTGTTTTGTGCCGAAAAGCGCATATTCTGCAGATGGAGATGGAGTAAAATCATTAAAAGACATGGTAAAAGCCTGTCATAAAGCTGGAATTGAAGTGGTTCTTGAAATGCCGTTTGATGCCCAGATTCCAAAGCAGCTTATGGAAGAGTGCCTTAGATATTACATGATGGAATACCATATTGATGGATTTATCGTGAACCCATCTGTTGCTCCAATCGAGGGGATCAGGCAGGATCCGATTTTGAAAAAGACAAAGATTATGTACCATCAGACAGGTTTCCAGAATGTGATGAGACGGTTCTTAAAAGGAGACGAAGGAATGGTGCCGGATGTTATGTACTGGCTTCGTCATACGTCTGCCGGGGAAGGAACCTTCAATTATATTACAAATCAAACAGGATTTACTCTAAATGATCTGGTGTCTTATGATGGAAAGCACAATGAAAAAAATGGTGAGAATAACCGTGACGGTACAGAATACAATTTTAGCTGGAATTGTGGCGCAGAAGGTCCAAGCCGGAAAAAGGAAGTGCTGGATTTAAGAAAACGTCAGATCCGGAATGCATATTTCCTTACGATTCTTGCACAGGGAACACCGTGTCTTCTTGCCGGTGATGAATTTGGTAATTCTCAGAAAGGAAATAATAATGTATATTGCCAGGATAATCCGATTGGATGGGTGAACTGGAGAAGGCTTGATAAAGAACCTGAGTTGCATGATTTTGTAAAAAAATTGATTCAGATTCGAAAGAAGTATAAAGTATTCTGTCCAGCTAGAGAGATGCAGGGAACAGATAAAATCGGATGCGGTATGCCGGATGTATCTTATCATGGTGAGAACGCCTGGAGAACTCCGTCTGAAGTATCAAGCCGACAGATTGGAGTTTATTACAGTGGTCTTGCATCTGGGGAAGATGACTGTTATGTGGCATATAATATGCATTGGCTGGAGCATACTTTTGCCTTGCCTTCCTTGCCAAAAGAAAAAAAATGGTATTTGCTGATATCGACAGATGAAGATGAAGAAAGTACAAAATGTCTGAAGAATCAGAGATGTACTGAATTAAAAGCCAGAACAATAGCAGTGATAATTGGAAGGTAAAAGCATGGGCATTAATTCATTTCAGTTGAAATGTGTGGCAATTGTGACAATGTTGATTGATCATGTGGGAGCGATTTTTTTTCCTGAATATCTGATATTTCGATATATTGGGAGAATTGCTTTCCCGATTTTCTGTTTTTTGCTGGTAGAAGGATTTTTCCATACAAGAGATATCAGAAAATACATGTTTCGACTAGGTACATTTGCTCTGATCTCAGAGATCCCGTATGATCTTGCGTTCAGAGGTGTAGCGTTAGAATTTGAAAAACAGAATGTGTTTTTTACACTTTTTATAGGTGTTGCTTTAATGTATGCATTAGAACAGTGTCCGGAATGGCCAGTAAAGATTGTGGAAGTGCTTCTGGCAATGTGGTTTGCGGTTCTTTTGTGTACGGATTATAGTTTTAAGGGGATTCTTTTAATCTCTATTTACTATTTTTTTAGAAAATATAAATGGTTAAAACTGGGGCTGGGGGCGGTCTGGAGTCTTTTGTGGGGAGAAATACAAAGGTATAGTATTCTGGCATCTTTTTTGCTTGCAGCTTATAACGGAGAAAAGGGATATTCGTTTAAGTATTTCTTCTATGTGTTTTACCCACTGCATTTATTTGTTCTATTTGTGATTTCCTGTCTGACAGGTGTTTGAAAACAGGAGCTTTTTTAAATATTATAAATAAAAAGTTTATGAGTTATAAAATGATACGGAGAATTTATTATGAAAGCGTTGAAACATTTGCGAACTATAAATCACCATAAGTTGCTGGTCATGAAGCATTGTTTTAAAGTTGGTCTCTATAAGCAGGGGCTTTTACATGATCTTTCAAAATATTCACCGACAGAGTTTCTTGTTGGGTGCAAGTATTATCAGGGGACACGAAGTCCGAATAATGCAGAGAGAGAGGCTACCGGATATTCGCAGGCATGGCTTCATCATAAAGGACGTAATAAGCATCATTATGAATATTGGATTGATTACAGTGTGAAACCTGATGAGGGAATTGTAGGTCAGAAAATGCCAATTCGATATGTGGTAGAGATGTTTATGGATCGTGTAGCAGCATCAAAGACATATCTGGCGGATGCATACACCGATCAGGCTCCTCTTCAGTATTATGAGAAGGGAGCAGCTAAACTTGGGAATATGATTCATCCGGAGACAGCAAAGCTTTTGCATGATCTTTTACAAATGCTCGCACAAAAAGGGGAAGATGAGACATTTAAATATATTAAAAAAAATATTTTGAAAAAAAAGTAAAAACTTGTTGATTTTTTGTGTGGAATGTAGTATTATATCATTCGGACAGCGAAAGCGCCGTTTGCGGAAGTGTCGGAACTGGCAGACGAGCAAGACTAAGGATCTTGTGCATATTGCTTGCGTACGGGTTCAAGTCCCGTCTTCCGCATAATAAAAAGAACTGAGATTGTTGTGATCTCAGTTCTTTTTTTGCGAAATTTTGCGAAATTTCTTATGAAATTAAATTGATTTTTTTCTTGACAGTACAAGAATAAAATGATATAGTTATACATGTCGTTTGGAAAAACAAATAGATGCGCGGAAGTGTCGGAACTGGCAGACGAGCAAGACTAAGGATCTTGTGCATATTGCTTGCGTACGGGTTCAAGTCCCGTCTTCCGCATTTATAAAACACTGGATACCAGAGAGGTTTCCAGTGTTTTTCTTTACATTTTTTTCCACTTCATATTAAGTCTTTTCTTCCTGTAAAAATAATAAGGAATCAGCAGAAGTGCTGTTGCGGCCCAGGCGATAGGGTAGCTTATTAGTATCGTTGAGAGTTCCTTGTAGAGCGGTGTGACAAACAATATCCATGGAAGACGTACCAGGCAGACTCCTCCGAGGGTGATAAGTGTTGGAACCAAAACATCTCCGATTCCTCTGAGAGCACCGGTAAAGATTTCTACAAATATGTAAATGGCATAGCTTGGAACAATATGCATCAGGATATATATGCCAATTGTAATTACATTTGCGTCGGTTGTAAAAAGTACAAACAGTGGTCTGGCGAATACAACCAAAACGATCAGAATGGAACCGCATAGAGCCAGAGACATAAGAAGAGAAGTCCTCACACTTTTATATACTCTTTCAAGCTTTCCGGCCCCATAGTTTTGACCGGCAAATGTTGTGACAGATACACCCAAAGCGCCACTTACGGCCCAGAAAATTAAATCCATTTTCCCAAAGGCAGCCCATGCGGCAGTTGTATCGGTCCCAAAACCGTTGATTGCTGTTTGTATAATAATATTTGTGAGCCCGTACATGCACGTCTGTATTCCGCCTGGAAGCCCAATGCGGAGCTCGGCTTTTAGAATTGGCAGGTCAAAGCAGATGGATCGTAAAGATAGTTTCAGGGTGTCATAAGAGGTCATAAGAGCCCGGATGACTAGCGCAGAGCTTACCGCCTGGGCAAGTACTGTTGCGATGGCGGCTCCGGCAATACCGAGTCTCAAAAAGACAACAAAGAAAAGATCCAGTAAAATATTTAAAATACAACAGACAATCAAATAGTATAATGGGCGTTTTGAGTCTCCTACAGCACGCATGATTGCTGATCCGATATTGTATATGAGAGTAAAAATAATGCCGATAAAGTAGATCCGCAAATAGAGAATAGAATCAGCCATAGTATCTTCCGGTGTTTTCATCACGGATAAAAGCCAGGGGGATGCCATGTATCCGATTATGGAAATGGCAATACTGACAATGATAGAAAAAGCAAAAGCAGTGTGCAGTGCGGTATGAACTTTTTTAAAATTTTTGGCGCCAAAATACTGTGAAATAATTACGGCAGCACCATTTGCCAGATTTGTAAAAAACATGACAACCTGATAGGTAAGTACAGCAGCAGAACCGCCGACGCTCGCAAGAGCGGTTTTTCCCACAAAGCGTCCTACAATTACTGCGTCTACGGTATTATATAGCTGCTGAAATAACGTTCCGATTACGATGGGAAGGAAGAAAATAAGTAATTGTTTCCAAGTGATTCCTTCTGTAATTTCATTTCTTTTTTCGATTTTAGATGACATACCAAATACCTCCATACCTATTACGAATCATATCATATATTTAAGAAAACAACAGTATATAATCCGAAAAAAATGGCTATTTATGTGTGGAATGTTGTATAATGAATACAAAGAATCGTGACAATATAGATAGCTTTGGAAAATGGTTAATGCTATAGATTGGAGGGATCAGAATGCTTGAAAAACTGGACTTGACAAAATCGATGAATAAGGAAGAATACAAAGCAAAGATGGCCGAACTTATGCCAAAGATCGGAAAACTGCAAAGAGAATGCAGAGAGCTTAAAATTCCGGTAATGATCACCTTTGAAGGTTATGGAGCTTCTGGAAAGGGAGCTCAGATTGCGCAGTTAATAAAAGCACTGGATCCCAGAGGGTTCGAAGTTCATGCAGTAAAAACAGAAACAGAAGAAGAAAAAATGCATCCGTTTTTGTGGAGATTCTGGATGAAGATGCCGGCAAAAGGGAAGATCGCTATCTATGACAGTAGCTGGTACCGAAAGGTATTGATTGAGCGTTTCGATAAAAAGATGAAGAAGGAAGAGATTGAAGCATCTTTTGATTCAATCTGTTCTTTTGAAGAGCAACTGACGTCGGATGGCATGATACTGATAAAAATATTTCTGGCAATTGATCAGAAAGAACAGAAGAAGAGATTTGAAAAGCTTCTGTCTTCAGAAGAAACAGCATGGCGTGTCAGCAAAGGGGACAGAAAACGTAATAAAGAGTTTGAAAGATATCAGGAAATCAATGAGGAAATGCTCAGGCGCACAAATACAGATTATGCACCATGGAATATTGTAGAAGCTGTTGACAGAAGATATGCAACAGCCAGAATCTATTCGATTGTTGAAAAGATCCTTTCGGAAAAAATCAAGGAGAAACAAAATAAATTGAACGAAAAGGAAGTTGTTCTCTTAAAAAATGCCGGTGTG
>JBJEMB010000120.1:0-5387 GCA_051879455.1 Lachnospiraceae bacterium | reverse complement strand
CAGGAAAGAAGATTTAGAGACCGGCAAAATAATCCTGAAAAGCAGTGGAAGATCACGGAAGAAGATTGGAGAAACAGAGAAAAATGGGACCAGTATGAAGATGCGGTCAACGAGATGCTTAAGCGCACGTCGACTCCATATGCGCCATGGATTGTAGTGGAAGGCAATGATAAATACTATGCAAGGATTAAGGTGCTTGAAACGGTTGTAAATGCGATAGAGGAGCGTTTGAAATAACGAAAAAATATCTGAATTGGCAGGAGGGTAAGGTTATGACGATCCGGGAACAGTTAGAACAGCGGGAAATAGAATATTTAAGTCCGTATGCTGCTCTCAGCAGTAAATCCAGGGGAAGAAAAACCGAAGAGCCACAGTGTGATCTGCGCCCGGTATTCC
Organism: Lachnospiraceae bacterium; assembly: GCA_051879455.1. Lineage (GTDB taxonomy): Bacteria > Bacillota > Clostridia > Lachnospirales > Lachnospiraceae > MD308. The sequence goes on along the minus strand of JBJEMB010000120.1, from coordinate 4,991 downwards.
AGAGGGATCGGGACAGAATCCTTCACTGTAAATCTTTTCGACGCCTGAAACAGAAAACGCAGGTATTTCTGCTTCCTAATGGAGATCATTACAGAACAAGACTGACACATACGCTGGAAGTATCTCAGAATGCAAGAACAATTGCAAAGGCGCTTAGATTAAATGAGGATCTTACAGAAGCAATCGCTCTTGGACATGATCTTGGTCATACGCCTTTCGGTCATGCTGGCGAGAGGGCGTTGAATGAGGTAAATCCTTATGGGTTTCAGCATAACATACAAAGTGTCAGAATTGTAGAGCGACTGGAAAAACAAGGGTATGGACTAAATCTTACCTGGGAGGTTGTCGATGGGATCTTAAATCACAAATCCAGTGGAAAACCTCATACTTTGGAAGGACAGATCGTCAGGCTCTCGGATAAGATTGCTTATCTGAATCATGATATTGATGATGCGATTCGGGGAGGAATCTTAAGAGAAGAAGATATCCCCGAAGAATTTCATCTGATCTTAGGAGATAATACAAGAAAACGGCTCAATACACTGATTCATGATGTGATCATTAACAGTATGGATAAGCCGGATATCTGTATGTCTGAAAAAGTCGAAACAGCAATGAAAGGTTTGCGGGAATTTATGTTTGAGCATGTGTATAAGAATCCGGAGGCAAAAGGTGAGGAAAAGAAAGCGATTCACATGATTCAGAATCTGTATGAGTTTTATATTGATCATCTGGAAAAAATACCGGGAGAATATCTATCTATGCAGGGAGAGGCCGGAGTGAATAAGGAACAGATGGTATGTGATTATATTGCAGGTATGACAGACACATATGCAGTAAAAAAATTTGAAGATTATTTTGTTCCAAAATCTTGGAAAATTTAAAAGGAAATCCGACAGTTTTGTCGAATATTATATATGAGGGAAATTTAAGGCAAATAAAAAGGGCGCAGCGTATGTATTATTCAGATGAGATTATTGAAGAAGTCAGATCAAAAAATGATATTGTTGACGTAATCTCCAGTTATGTCAAACTTCAGAAAAAGGGAAGTTCTTATTTTGGATTATGTCCGTTTCACAATGAAAAATCGCCGTCTTTTTCTGTCAGCAGAGGAAAACAGATGTACTATTGTTTTGGATGCGGAGCCGGAGGAAATGTGTTTACTTTTCTGATGGAATATGAAAATTATTCTTTTCAGGAGGCATTGAAATATCTTGCTGACAGAGCAGGGGTTGAACTTCCGGAAATGGAATACTCAAAAGAAGCAAAAGAGAGAGCTGATCAGAAAGCAATTCTTTTAGAAATCAATAAACTTGCCGCACAGTATTATTATGTTCAGTTAAAACAGCCTCAGGGAGCAGCAGCCTTAAAATATCTTAAGAACAGGCAGTTAAGCGATGAGACAATCAAAGCATTTGGCCTTGGATATTCGAATAAATATAGCAATGATTTATATCAATATCTGAAAAAGAAAGGCTATAAAGATGAGATGCTCTCGAAAGCGGGGCTTATCAGTGTGGATGAAAAGCAGGGCGCATTTGATAAATTCTGGAATCGTGTTATGTTTCCGATTATGGATGTGAATAACCGTGTCATCGGATTCGGAGGACGTGTGATGGGAGATGCGAAACCCAAATACTTAAATTCTCCAGAGACGATGATTTTTGATAAAAGCCGGAATCTTTATGGACTGAACAGAGCAAGGACATCGAGAAAACCTTATTTCCTTTTATGTGAAGGGTACATGGATGTCATATCCCTTCATCAGGCAGGTTTTACCAATGCAGTTGCCTCTCTTGGTACATCTCTGACTCCCGGACATGCTTCACTGATCAAACGATATGTGAATGAAGTCTATCTTACATATGACAGTGATGAGGCCGGAACAAAAGCGGCGCTTCGTGCAGTCCCGATTCTTAAGGAAGTGGGTATTACGGCCAGGATCATTCGGATGGAACCATACAAAGATCCGGATGAGTTTATCAAGAATCTGGGAGCAGAAGCCTTTGAGGAGCGGATCAGTAAGGCAAGAAATGGATTTATGTTCAGTCTGGAGGTTCTTCAGAAAAATTATGATATGAATTCCCCTGAGGGCAAGACAGATTTCCTTCGCGAAGCCGCAAAGAAGCTGACAGAGTTTGATGAAGAGATTGAGCGTAACAATTATATTGAGGCGGTCGCGAAAGCTTATCGTGTAAGCTATGAAGATTTGCGGAAGCTGGTTTCTAAGATGGCGGTTCAGACAGGACTTGCAAAACCGGCGCAGAGAGCGAAAACTACTAAGAATCGTGATAAAGAGAAAGAAGATGGGATGAAAAAGTCCCAGAAGATTCTCCTGACCTGGATGATTGAGGATGAACAGATTTTCAGTCAGATCAGGAAATATATCAGCCCATCAGATTTTGAAGACGGACTTTACCGCACTGTGGCGGAACTTCTTTATGAGCAATGCGAAAATCAGGAAGTAAATCCTGCAAAGATCATGAATCATTTTACGGATGAAGAAGAACACCGGGAAGTGGCAAGTCTGTTTCATACAAAGATCAGAGAACTGACTACGATCAAAGAACAGGAAAAAGCACTGAAGGAGACTGTGATCAAGGTAAAGAATCACAGCATTGATGAGGCAATGAGAAAACTGGAGCCGACGGATATTCAAGGGCTGCAGCGTCTGATGGAAGCAAAAAGGGATTTACAGACCCCTGGGAAACTGCATATTTCCGTTAATTAAGGATAAAATATAATCAAGCAATGAGAGGATGGACACTACATGGAAGAAAACGTTGTAAAATTTGAAGAGAAACTGAAAGAACTGGTCGCATTTGGAAAGAAGAAAAAAAGTATTTTGGAAGTGTCAGAGATCAATGATTTCTTTTCTGACATGGATCTGAGTCTGGAGCACATGGAAAAGGTGTATGAGTATCTGGAAGCCCAGAATATAGATGTGCTCAGAATCAGCGGTGATGACGATGATGTGGATGATGTTGACATTGTCATCAGCGAGGAAGATGATGTAGATGTGGAAAAAATCGATCTTTCTGTGCCAGATGGTATCAGTATTGAAGATCCGGTCAGAATGTATCTGAAAGAAATCGGAAAAGTTCCGCTTCTTACGGCAGAAGAAGAAGTTGAGCTTGCAAAACGTATGGCTGAGGGTGATGAAGATGCCAAAAAACGTCTGGCAGAGGCCAACCTTCGACTGGTTGTCAGTATTGCAAAGCGTTATGTGGGACGAGGCATGTTGTTTCTTGATCTGATTCAGGAAGGAAACTTAGGTCTGATCAAAGCTGTTGAAAAATTTGATTATCAGAAAGGATTTAAATTCAGTACTTATGCTACATGGTGGATCCGTCAGGCAATCACAAGAGCAATTGCGGATCAGGCAAGAACGATTCGTATTCCGGTTCATATGGTAGAGACAATTAACAAGCTGATTCGTGTGTCCAGACAATTATTGCAGGAATTAGGACGTGAACCTACGCCGGAAGAGATTGCGGCAGAGTTGGACATGCCTGTAGACAGAGTCCGTGAGATTTTAAAGATCTCTCAGGAGCCGGTTTCTCTGGAAACGCCAATTGGTGAGGAAGAAGACAGCCATCTGGGTGACTTTATTCAGGATGATAATGTACCGGTTCCGGCTGAGGCAGCAGCACAGACACTTTTAAAAGAGCAGCTTGATGAAGTGTTAGACACGCTGACAGAGAGAGAGCAAAAGGTATTGAGACTCCGGTTTGGTATGAATGATGGACGTGCCCGCACTTTGGAAGAGGTAGGGAAAGAATTCGATGTAACACGTGAGCGTATTCGTCAGATTGAAGCGAAAGCACTCAGAAAGCTTCGCCATCCAAGCCGCAGCAGAAAATTAAGAGATTATTTAGATTAAGAAAGAGGCGCCTATGGAACTATCAAAGAGACTTACTGCGGTTGCAGGTCTTGTGACAGAGGGCGCCTCTGTTGCAGATATTGGAACCGATCATGGATATGTGCCAATCTACCTTATGAAAAATAAGATAGCAGTGAAGGCAATTGCAATGGATATTAACCGGGGACCGTTGGAGCGTGCCAGAATGCATATTATCGGACATGGCCTGAAAGGAAAGATCGAGACAAGACTTTCTGATGGACTTGAAAAGATTGAGCCAGGAGAGGTCGATACGATCATTGCTGCCGGAATGGGAGGCGGTCTGGTTATAAAGATCCTTGAGGAAGGAAAAGAGGTCGTAAAGTCGCTTCATGCATGTATTTTACAGCCACAGTCCGAGATTATTAAGGTCAGGAAATATCTGAATAACAATGGCTTTATCATAGAAGCTGAAGATATGGTTGAAGAGGATTATAAATTTTATCCAATGATGCGAGTCGTGCATGGAAAGCCGGAAGCGTATGAAGAATATGAGTATCTTTATGGAAAGAGGCTTCTGGAGATGAAACATCCTGTTCTGAAGAAATATCTCCTGAGGGAAAGCGAGATACAGGAAAGTATTGTAAGGCAGCTGTCATCTCGCAAGGAAAGTACAAGTGCAAAAGAAAGACTTGAGGAGATGGAAGAAGAGATTGCGTTTAACAGGCAGGCACTTAGATGTTTTGAATATTGATGTGTGATGGCATAATAATTGATATATGTGGGAGGAATCTATAGATGTTATGTAAGGATATTATAGAGGTGATTGAAAGAAACTATTCTCCGAAATATGCAATGGAATGGGATAATGTTGGGCTTTTAGCCGGAAGAGATAATAAAGAGGTAAAACGCATATACATAGCACTGGATGCGACGGATGAGGTAATTGAAGATGCTGTTCGTGCGGGGGCAGATATGCTTGTGACGCATCATCCTTTGATCTTTAGCGGACTCAAGAGGATTAATAATCAGGATTTTGTGGGCAGAAGGCTGATTAAATTGATTTCAAATGATATTTCCTGCTATTCCATGCATACTAATTATGATGTGTGCGGTATGGCAGATCTGTCAGCGGAAAAGATGGGTTTTG
>JBJEMB010000119.1:0-2800 GCA_051879455.1 Lachnospiraceae bacterium | reverse complement strand
ATAAGATTTCTTTATAATAAAATTCCTCAAGCTCATATATTCTTTTCTGATAGAATACTTAGAATAAAACAAGAAATTCCGTCCTCTCTGTCCTGCCAGATAAGATGCAACATTCGCACTTCCTGCTGAAACACCAATGCAGAGGTTAAACTGAATACCTTTATCCATACAATAATCAAATATCCCAGCCGCATAGATTCCACGCAAACCGCCACCCACATCTATAACACCTGTTTTCACTTTAGCTTTCCTCCTGCAATTTATTTTCTGTTTCGTTTAGCATACTCTTCTTAACCTTCAAAAACACACCAATACTCAACAAGAATGGAAAAAAATACGTCGCAACCCTATACATAACTAGGGTTGAGGATGCTGATACACGTCCGATGTACCTTGTAAAAAGCATCAAAAACGCAAATTCTGTTGGACCTATACCAGCCACATGCGGAAGCACTCCGATGATCAAAAACATAACCGCTGTCAATGCTTGTGCTTTTCCAAAAGTTAACCCAGAAATGTGCAGTATCTTCATTGCTACAAACGGAATCGAATACAACCATACCAGCTTCAATACATTCCATACAGCAACTTTTATGCAACAGACATGATTCTTTACTACCTCCCTTGATTCACTGTAAAGGGCTTTCAGATTTTTACACCACACAGCTTTTCGGCGCTCCCATTTTCCTGTATTCGGTAATTTGACGATGAATAGGAGCAATAGCTGTTGCACTCTTTCCCAAGTACACAGCAATATTAAAACTAATATGATTACAGCACATATTGCGAATCCCAAATAGATATACTTGGAAAGATCCGGAATTGTCTTTTTAATCCATCTTCTCTGAGCAAAAAACATAACTGTAACATAACAAAATATTGATATTTTATGGAATATGTATTTTAAAATAATTGTCCCAATTCCACTGCCAACATTCATTCCCTGTCGATAGAGATAATAACTTTGCATAGGGATAATCCCTGCTGAAAAAGTAAAAACATTTCCGAAGATTCCCAAAAAGGTTATTTCTACTGCCTGACGATATTTCAAGACTGGAAATCGTGCATGAATCAGCGTAAAGCAAGCTGCTGAATCCAATAACTGATATCCCACTCCCATACCAAGTAAAAAAAGCAATGCCGGAACGGACACACTGCCAATACACTCCAGAATCGCCCTATAATCTTCATGAAACACTAAATATATCACCGCTATAAGGATAAGAAATATCACTATATTGAATGCAGCTTTCTTTTTTTTGTTGTCCACCAAAACCATCTCCCATCTTCAAGTTTAATTTCGTTTCCTTTTTCTAAAGCAGATGTCGAAAAGGAATAATTATTACACGTAAAATTCCATAATAAACCTTCTTACCTATATCCTGATCCACGGACGGATAATTCTTCCCATCTGTTATTGCCCCATTCGGAGCAATTTGTCTACTCGCTTCTTTCATCTTTTCTGCCTGGCTACGAATAGACGCATTTAATTCCGGACAATCAATCACCAACATCATTTCGGTATCCAGATAGGTACTCCTCATATCCAAATTATAGGATCCTACAATACTGATATTATCTCCTACTAATATTGTTTTTGTATGTACCGCCTGTTCTCCCAAATACTCATATGTATATATTCCTGTCTTTCTGACCCGATACTTTTGATTCAGATAATCGGTACATCCAAAAGGATTTGTGCCACTCTCCACTGCATTAAGAATAATATCTACTCTTTTGCTCTCAGCGCATATATTCTTTAAATCCTGATACATTTTTCTGTTGCATATAATATAAGGAGTCTGTATCAGAATATCTTCGCATTGATTCATCTCATACACCAAACGTTCCCAAAGCTCTGGCACCTTATTATTTGATTCCATCGGATTAGTACACAATTCTACCCCGTTTGTTTCTATTGTTATCTCTTCCCACACAGGTTCTATAAAAGCATCCGGATATCTACTTCTCATTTCCTGATAATGCTTTTTCAGATATTCTCCTGCATATCTTTGTTTCTTATATTCCTTACAATATGGTAAATTCCAAATCTGTTCAAAGTACTCTGTAAGTTGCACAAAAGACATCCCTTCACCCGGAATTGTTTCATATACCAGAATATCTCTGTCTTGGTTATAGGATTTTTTATAATCCCCTAAAAAAATATTGTCTGTATTTCTCCCTCCAAGAATATAAGCAAAATCATCCACAATCAGGTATTTATCATGCATACGATAGTTTATTTTCCAAGGCATCATCAGATTGACCGGATTGTATAATTTAGCTTCTACATTCTCATGTGCTATCAATTCCTGAAAATTTTTACTTTTTGACAAACGCAATCTACCATTGATTCCATCTATTAGAATCTGTACTTTCACTCCCCTGTCAGCAGCATTCAAGAGTGATGCCATAATATCCTGTCCACTTTTATCATCACGGAAATCAAACGTTGCAAGTATCACTCGTTCCTGGGCAGCTTCTATCAAACACAGTCGCCAGAGTAATGCGTCCACATTATCATCAATACCAAGTATTCTCTCCTGCCCTTCCATATTCACACTCTGAAACGGCAAGTCCTCTTTGTACTCAACTGATTTATGAAAAAGAGGTAAAATAGCCAAACATAGAATCGAAAAGATTATGTATATCAATAAAATGTTTTTGATTATATTCACCTTCCTTTTCATACGATTCACCTCCGTATTTTTTATCCGTTTTATATGCGACACGATTTTCAATTTCTTTGTAAAACTTAATTTTTTATGTTATACTACCATTAAGAATAGACTTATACTCA
>JBJEMB010000118.1:0-2816 GCA_051879455.1 Lachnospiraceae bacterium | reverse complement strand
TCTATCTTGCCGACATGCCAGTAATGAATATCAATCTGCTGAGTAGCAATACCATCCTCATACTCAACCTCATGAATATCAATTCTCTCAATCAAAGCATTAATCATCTCTGCTGTCAGCTCCTCAGCATCCACCACTTCTTTCTCCAGAAGCTCAAAGAACTTTCCGATGTCACGAACAGTCTGACTTGCTTCTGCCTGCTGATTCTCATATTCATTTATCTTTTCGGTAAGTTCTTCCTGTTCCGTCTGGTACTTAATCATCATTCTGTCGAAGTTCTCAGCTGATATCCGTCCCAGAACATGGTCTTCATACAGCTTGTCAATAAAGCGGTTTACATCTCTAAGCCTCTTGACATTCTTCCGGTAAGCTTCATCAGATACGCTATTTTTCTGTGAATCGGTGCTTCGCTTTACATCAAGAAGTGCTTTGAAGAACTGTTCTCTATCCTCAAGAAGCATTGCAGCCTTTTCTTTCATATCTGCCAGCACCGCTGCTTTAAGGTCTTCTTCAAAGGTTCTGTGCCCTGAGCATCTTCTTTTTCCATAAGTTCTGTACGAATTGCAAAGGTAAATCCGATGCTTACTGTGACTTCCGTATTTTGCCGAGCTTAAAGCCTTGCCGCAGTCAGCACACTTTATGATTCCGGAGAAGATGTTTTCTCTTCCGGTTAGTGTTTCCTTGTATTCCTGACGCTTAACCTTCACAAGCTGATTAGCCTTTTCCCAGAGTTCTCTTGATACGATTGGCTCATGCGTATTTTCAACAACAATCCATTCACTCTCATCAGTCTTTACGTGCTTCTTGGTTTTGAAGATTGTTGTGGTTTTGCCTCTGACACAATCACCGCAGTAAACTCTGTTTCTAATCAGATTTCTAAGGGTGTCCGGTCTCCACATATATCTTGATTCCTCTGTTGGAAACATAACGCCCTTGTTCAAATCGCCTCTGATATAGTGATACCATGACGGCATCGGCACTTTGTTTATTCTCAGATAGTCTCTGATTTTGTAATTACCCCATCCGCTTGCACACAGTTCAAATATCTTTTTCACATATGGTGCTGTTTCCGGGTCCGGAATCAGATGCGTATGGTCAGCAGGGTCTTTCAGATAGCCAAAGGGAGCAACAGTGGTCATATATCGTCCTTCCTTTGCTCTTGCATTGAAGGAAGCTTTAATTTTTCTTGAAGTATCTCTGCTGTAAAACTCATTGATTACATTCTTAAGCGCTGCATAATCTCCGGAGCTGGCATCCTTTGTGTCAACTCCGTCATTGATTGCTATGAACCTGATTCTGTGAGTAGGAAAATATATTTCCGTATACTGACCAACCTGCAGATGATCTCTTCCAAGCCTGCTCAAATCTTTAACTATTACTGTTCCAATCTTATCCATTACAATGTCATCAAGCATCCTCTGAAACTGTGGTCTATCGAAGTTAAGACCGGAATATCCATCGTCTGCATAGACTTCAACCGGATAAAGGTCATTGTCCTTTGCAAACTGCATCAGAATTGTTTTCTGCATTTCAATAGAAAGGCTTTCACCTTGTCTGTCATCATCCTTTGACAGTCTGCAGTAGAGTGCAGTCACCTTATGCTGTAATGCCATATTTCTTTCTCCTTTCAGTTTTTAGAGCATTGTATTCCGTGAGTTCTCCTATGGCAATTGTGTCAAAAGATGACTTTAGAATTTCATTCCTGTTGATGATGCTTCTGACATAATCTGAAAGAACTCTGCTGTTATCTCTGCTGCCATAGAAGCTGTTTACTACAATTTGTGGTTTGTTAATCGGTCTTGCCATGTTTTCACCTCCAATAAAAAAGCGGGGCATTTTCAGCCCCGCAATAATCTGTTATCTTGAATAATCATCTCTGTTTCTTTGTTTCTTTCTGTACCAGTCATCAAGAAGCTTCATGATGACTCTCTGCATCTCAGGATACGAGACTCCCGGTTTGAAATACTTTTTAAGCTCTCTTACCGGAAGCTTGATAGTTTCCACCTGATTGCCTTTCTCTTCGGTTAAAACCGAAAATATTGAGTCCATAGAAAGCTCTCCTGCATCATTCATGGCTCTCATTCGTTTTGCCTGAGAAAGTGATGGAGTTGCTTCCTCACTGAGAATTGTTTCATAGATTTCATTCTGCCTCTCTGCAGGAAGGTAGGACAGCTCAACAGCCGGAGTCATTGCTATCCTGCCTTCATCAACTAACCGAAGAAGTGATGGCTCAAGCTCTGTTAATCTGATATATCTACTGACCTGACGGCCTGCCACTCTCCGTTTCTGATACTTCATCCCTTGACTTGTGGTCATGATGTCCACCAAAGAGTCCCGTTCTGATGCCCTGTCTCTTGATAGCCTCATGCTTTAACTTGTACGCATAGGCCTTTTCACTTGGAAGAAGCTTTTCTCTCTGAAGATTTGAGTTGACCATTGCAATAATAGCCTCGTCTCTGTTCATTTCCTTTACAACTGCAGGGACTTCATCATAGCCTGCCATTGCAGCTGCATAAACTCTTCTGTTGCCTGATATAACCTCATAGCCTGCATCGGTCTTTCTAACGATAATAGGGTTTAGTATCCCGCTTTCTCTGATGCTGTCAGTGAGAATTTCCATCTCAACATCATCGTTAATTTGAAACGGGTTCTCCTGCATTGGTGTCAGTAAATTAATATTAATGTTCTTAATCATGTTTGTAGTTCCTTTCTATCATCTGAAAATATTGCTGTAATCCGGTATTAATTTAAGAAAAAACAGCTGCGTAGCACACAGCTGTCATAATCTGATAACGAGTCAGTATCTGAACATTCTT
>JBJEMB010000117.1:0-2819 GCA_051879455.1 Lachnospiraceae bacterium | reverse complement strand
ATTGAGTATGAGGAGGAATATCCATGAAAAAGATAATAGATTTGATCGCGGATGAGATTGGTGTGGCTTTTGAAAAAGCCGGCTATGAGAAGTCCTATGCAAAAGTTACGATTTCCAATCGTCCGGATCTTTGTGAATACCAGTGCAATGGAGCAATGGCAGGAGCAAAAACTTATCATAAAGCTCCGATTATGATTGCAGAAGATGTTATTGCTAATTTAACAGATACAAAATATATCGGCGAGGCGACTGCAGTAAAACCAGGATTTATCAACCTTAAACTGAATGAGGAAGCAGTTGCATCATATTTAAATGAAATGGAAGCAGATGAGAATCTCGGAATCAATAAAGCTGAGAATCCAAAAAAGATTGTTCTTGATTATGGCGGACCGAATGTGGCAAAGCCGCTTCATGTAGGGCATCTCCGTTCTGCAATCATCGGTGAAAGTCTCAAACGGATTGCGAGAAAGATGGGTCATGAAGTTCTTAGTGATATCCATCTTGGTGACTGGGGTTATCAGATGGGACTTATTATTACTGAGCTTAGAGAGAGACAGCCTGATCTTCTATATTTTGATGAGTCATTTGAAGGGGAATATCCAACAGAGGCCCCGTTTACCATCGGAGAGCTGGAAGAGATTTATCCGACGGCTAGCAGTAAGGCAAAAGAGGATGATGAGTATAGAGAAAAAGCATTGCATGCAACCTATCTTCTTCAGAATGGGCACAGAGGATATACAGCAATCTGGAATCACATTATGCATGTGTCTGTGACAGACCTTAAGAAAAACTATGCAAACTTAAATGTTGAGTTTGATCTGTGGAAAGGTGAGTCTGATGCGCAGGAATTTATCCCGGACATGATCGAGCGCCTGAAAGCTGAAGGCTATGCACACATTGACGATGGTGCGCTTGTCATCGATGTAGCGGAAGATTCTGATACAAAAGAAATTCCACCATGTATGATCCAGAAATCTGACGGTGCATCTCTTTATGGAACGACAGACCTTGCTACGCTGGTACAGCGTGAGAGAGATTATGCCCCGGATCAGGTGATTTATGTCGTGGATAAACGTCAGGAGCTTCATTTTGTACAAGTATTCCGCGCGGCTAAGAAAACAGGCATTGTTCCGGAAACGACAGAACTTAAATTCCTTGGCTTTGGGACAATGAACGGAAAAGACGGAAAGCCTTTTAAGACAAGAGAAGGCGGAGTTATGCGTCTGGAAAATCTCATTGCAGAGATTGAAGAAGAGATGTACAAAAAGATTACCGATAACCGTACCGTTGAGGAATCGGAGGCAAAAGCAACTGCGAAGATTGTGGGAATGTCAGCGATTAAATACGGAGATTTGTCAAACCAGGCATCCAAGGATTACGTGTTCGATGTAGACAGATTTACTTCCTTTGAGGGAAATACAGGACCGTACATTTTATACACCATTGTCCGTATCAAATCCATTTTGAACAAATATCAGAATGAAGGTAACAGCATTTCAGGTCTCATGATTGCAGGGGCAGAAGGAAACGAAAGTGAGAAAGCATTGATGCTTGAAATCGCAAAATACAATGAAGTGATGGAAAATGCTTATCACGATCTCGCACCACATAAAATCTGTGCATATATTTATGATCTTGCCAATGCATTTAACCGTTTCTATCATGAGACAAAGATCCTTTCCGAAGAAGATGAGGCAAAGAAGACAAGCTATATTGCACTTTTGATTCTGGCAAAAGAAGTGCTGGAATCCTGCATTGACGTACTTGGATTCGAAGCACCGGAGAGGATGTAAAAAATAGAAATTTGGATAGATACAAAAAGAAACAGAATATTTTTATATAGGAAAGGTTGGGCGAAAGGATATGAAAGCGACAGAAAAGCTCTTCTATGAAGACAGTCATTTGAAAGAATTTGATGCCGTTGTATTGTCCTGTCAGCCGGACGGAGAGATATATAAGGCGGTTCTTGACAGAACTGCCTTTTTTCCTGAGGGTGGCGGTCAGTATGCGGATACAGGATATATCGGTGAAGTTGAAGTTTTCGACGTTCATGAGAAGGAAGATGTTGTGTATCACTATTTGAAGGAGCCTTTGAAAGAAGGGGAAAGTGTTCACGGAAAGATTAACTGGGAAGAACGGTTTGAAAAAATGCAGCAGCATTCCGGAGAGCATATTATATCCGGGATTGTGCATGAGAGGTTTGGGTATAACAATGTAGGATTTCACCTTGGAAGTGATTACTGCACTATGGATTTTGACGGTCCGATCACAAAAGAACAGTTAAAAGAGATTGAGCTTAAGGCGAACAAAGCTGTTTTTGAGAATCTGGATATTGAGGTCACTTATCCGTCTAAGGAAGAGCTTGCTGATATGGAGTACCGAAGCAAGATCGAGATCGAAGGACAGGTGAGAATTGTGACGGTTCCGGGGTATGATGTGTGTGCCTGTTGTGCGCCGCATGTGAAAAAGACCGGAGAGATAGGGATTATCAAGCTTGTGAATATGGCAAATTATAAGGGTGGAGAGCGTGTGACAATGCTATGCGGTTATCGGGCTCTCAGAGATTATGATCGGAAAGATGAAAATTCAAAGGCAATCTCCGCTGCACTTTGCGCAAAAGAGCCGGAGATTGCCCAGGCAGTTTCACATCTTAAGGAAGAACAGACTGCCTTGAAAGGTGAATTAGCTTCTCTTACACAAAAGCTTTTGAAATATCAGGCACAGGAAATCGAGATTACAGAAGGTGTGGTAACGGTATTCGATTCAGAACTTTCAGGAAATGCGCCGAGAGAGCTTATGAACCAGCTTTTGAATCGCGG
>JBJEMB010000116.1:0-2829 GCA_051879455.1 Lachnospiraceae bacterium | reverse complement strand
GGAGGCGGAAAAAATTAAGGAGCTGGTGCCGGAGAGTACGTGGGAATATATATCACGTTGTGAGGGAAGCACCGCGCCGCAGAGGATGTGATGGAAAAGCGAAGCTGCAGAAATTGGAAATTATTTCCTTCATCCATTTAAGCTGTCTTATCAAAGGCAGTAATTGGAAAGGCAGGGGGTTGAAAAATTCCCTGCAGCTGTGATACAATCGGATTGAACAGTTACGTAAATAGTGAGAGGGGTAAAGTTGTGGAAAAGGAAAAGCTTTTTGTTAAGATGCTGGGAGATTTTTCTGTTTCTTATAATGGAAAAAATATTTCTTTGGGAAGAAATCTGGCGGCAAAAACAGTGCAGCTGTTTCAGATGCTGATGCTGAATCCGGAGCATCGCGTTTCCAAGGAAAAGATTATTCAGGATTTTTACAAATATGGAGATTTTAGCAACAGGAATAACAGCCTGAATAATGTTATCTATCGTCTGCGTAAGATTCTTTCAGAGGCCGGTGTTCCGGGTGAAACTTATATTTCTGTTGAAAATGGTGTTTGTGTGTGGGACAGTCCTGCTGTACCGGAAGTGGATGCTCTGAAATTTGCCGGATTGATGGAAACGTGTAAAAATAATATGGAAAAAATTGGTGGGGGGGGGGCGAAAAGAGTAGAGCTTCTTTATGAAGCATGGTTTCTGTATCAGGGTGATCTTCTTTCCAGCAATTCCATGGAGGAATGGGTGATACCAGAGAGTACACGGTACAAGGAAATGTATCGTTACTGTACGAATCAGATTGCAGAATATTTGTGGAAAAATAATCGTTTCGACAGCCTTCTGACATTGTATACCAAAGCCATAAGCATTGAACCTTATGAGGAATGGCAGATTGGTCAGCTGGACGTGCTGATGGATATGGGAGAATATAAGAAGGCGTTTGAGGTATATGAAAATATCGTACATTTGAATGGAATGATGCTGGAACGTCCGGTATCGGAAAGTATGGAGGCACGTTTCCACAGCATCAGCGAATATCTGAAAGGAAAAGAGGAGGATATTCGTGATATTCAGGAAAGGATGCTTGAGATCCCCGTGGCGGAGAGAGAAGCATCCGCTGAACGGGAAGGAGCTTATGAATGTACCTATCCTCTGTTTCTGGAGATGTATCGCCTTATGAGAAGGACGGCGAATCGTTCGGATATGGTTTCCAGCCTGATGCAGTGTACGATCGTAAACCGACAGAAGATACCTATGCAGAACAAACCGGTGAGGAAGAAAAGCAGTATTCTTTCCCAGGCGATTCGGGAGTCACTGCGGTGCGGCGATATCTTTACACAGTATACAGAAGGAAGATTTCTTATCATATTGAACGGGGCGGAGGAAGAAAATTGCAGACGTGTATTTAAGCGCATTGCTGTCCGCTATGAGGAATTGGGCGGCATCCGCCGTGATCTGAACTGGCAGGCAACATTGATCGCCAGGGAAGATGCGGGAAAATGGAAAACGGGAAAATAAGTGAAATCAGGTTTAAAGGGCTTGGGGGCTGTCGCACTTAGTGCTATGCTCCCTTTTTTTGAAAAATTATAAGCAAAGCTGTAGCCCTGCCTGTCCTGCGAGCTCTTTGTTCTTAAAAGGAAATGATCCTCTTCAAAAGCACCCTCTGTTTGATTAATATGGCGGCAGAATTTTAACTGCATGATAACTCAGGCTGCATCAATTGTATCTATAAGTATCTATCCATTAAAATATGATGGTAAGATTCCATTTATATTTAAAAAATTTCTTCTTTTACAGGATTTTAGGTCTATACGGAAAAAAACACCGGCAAAACCGCAAAAAAGGAATAAAAATGCGGTCTCACGAATGTGTTTTTCTATATGTATACTTTAAAAGAAAAGTCTGGTCTTTTCATACAGAAAATTGGATTTCTTATTTCAGAAAATTTCTATACTTTCCCATATGTTGAAATGTGAATACAGTAAATGATATCGGCTGATCTTTATGATCGGCGGCATTCCCGTCTTCGTTTGCGGGAATAACCTCTCCTAGATGCCTGTACTGCGATATCATGAGCATCATACCATATATTGTCCCATTTGCTGTGATGCTACTTTTATGGGGCTGCCGCACCAATTCGTTAAAGCGACAGCTCCCTTTAGGTTGCGAAAATGCGGAAAAACTGAAAAGCTGTGAACAAGGAGGGAGGGGAATTATGTATACAAACAGAAAATGGCAGAAATATCCGGATGTGTGATAAGAAGGAAGATAGAAGATTTGGTAAAGTAAAGAGAACAGGTATAAAAAGGACATCAGGAGGGAGGACAGATGAATCCGACGGTAAAAAAAATATGGAACTGGGTAACGAGTATTCTGGTGGCAGTAATCGTGGTTCTGGCAATTATGCTTGTTGGCATACGCGTGGTGGGGCTGACACCATACAGTGTACTCAGCGGAAGCATGGAGCCGAAATATCCGGTGGGATCGCTGATTTATGTGAAGAAGACGAATCCCCATAATATTAAAGTGGGAGATGCGATCACCTTTGTCTTAAATGAAGACCTGGTGGTAGCCACACATGAGGTTTGGGACATTGATGAGGAAAATACATGTTTCTATACTCAGGGAATCGCGAATAAAGACGCAGACGGAAATATCATCCATGACGGCAATCCGGTTCATTTCAATAATCTTATCGGTAAACCGGTATTCTGCATACCAGGGCTGGGATATTTTACAGATTATGTCACCAGACCACCGGGCATGTATCTGGCAGCCAGCGCTGCATTAATATTACTGATGCTGACCTTTGTTCCGGATCTGATCGATAAAGCTGATGAAATGGAC
>JBJEMB010000115.1:0-2834 GCA_051879455.1 Lachnospiraceae bacterium | reverse complement strand
TTATCTATCTTGCATTCCCGATACTTATTATTATTGGTATCGTGTCCATATTCACATCGCGGTCATAGAATGTGAGTTGTTATCAATCATCGAATCCTAATATCTATCCGGGCGGTTTCTTAGTCGAACCGCCCGAGTCCATTTTATATGGTCTTCCATAAATTCCCAATCTACTTTTTTGAATCTTCCATTGCCTCTTTACCGTCTTCAATCTCTGCCACTAACATATCCTCCATTGGCACATCCAGAAGAAAACTAAGCAGATAACAATTTTGCAGGGAGGGTAATGCAGTACCATTAAGCCATTTGTAAATTGATTGCGGACATTCCAACCCAAGGGCTTCTTGTATTGCACTGACTGTGATTTGTTTCTGGCGCATTAGATTATATATCCATAATCCGGTTTTTCGCTTTGATATTTTTACATTTATACCCTTACATGGATTCATATTGTTTCAGCATTTCTGCGTAAATCGGAAAATGATATGGCTTTCCGTTCATATTTCGGCTAACGCCGGCAGATATTTCAGAGCTGCCATCAGCCGTCTGACTTCATAGTCTACATCTAACGGAGGATCACCAGAATCTACGCGAACCTGCGAATCATACTGTATCCAGCTTGTGCAATCGCACCAAACTCCATCCCACAGTTCTTTTGATCCACCGCATGACCAGGATTTCTGAGTTTTCTGTAAACGATGATCCAGAACAAGCAGGATCTCATTCATCAAAAGTTCTCCATACTCATTAAATGTATACTCATAATCCGGATCCAACAGTTCCGTATACATGTTCTGAACATATGTTTTGACTCTTTCAAGAAAATCCATGCTGCATCCCAAATCGGTATCTACATCCGGAGCATCATTCAGAAATTTTTCAATTTGAGTCAAACCGATATCTAACCCTTCATGGGTGTTGTCAAATTGAAATACCTCTTTGAACGCCATAATCATCTGCTCTGTAATCGCCTTGCGCATCGATGACGTACCGTCCAATCTCAACATTTTTTCACCCCCTTTCCAGTCCGGAAAACGCAAAAAGGCACAGTAACTGCGATTACATCAATCCATAACAGTTACTGCACCTAATGGTGTTTTTTACTTTATTTAATTCACAGGCGATAGGTTGCATTAAAAAAACTATACTTATCCGCCTGCGTATTCAGTATATTGCAGTTTCACACCGCTGTCAATGCTTTTTCAAGTTAAGCCAGATTTTCCTTCAAGTTTTGGCTCGGTATTATTCTTCACTGGTATCAATTTACCGTTACCATATCTTGCTTTGTTTTGAAATACATTGCTCTTGAAATCTTACTTGATTCTAAATATCCCTGTTTCTCCAGATTGCCAAGTACTTGCTTTCTTAAATAAGTTGAATCACTGATTCCTAAATACTCTGCAATCTCAGAAACCTTATGCGCCTGATAATAGCAATATGACAAAACCTTATCATCATAATCCGTTCCATTTGCCACCGGAACAAACGTAAGGATTGGAACACTGCTGTCTTCGACGCCATCCATATAAGTCAGATCCGGCAAAACAAGTGTAAAATGATCTGAGGAAGAATATATATATGGTCGATGCGTTTCATTCTCTCCTTTATATTCCTCTACAATTTTATCAAATCCCGTTCCTGCAGCCTCCATGACATTACAGCTTACTAACACAGATGCTATCAACTCATTCCTTCTTTTGGAAATAATTCCTGATAAATCATACGTTTTACCCCATTTTTCTCCTCTATAAAAACTACCTGGAGATGAAATTTCCAATCTATCCTTAAACATGTCCACCTGAATCTGTGTGCCATCCAAAAAATAATCCCGATGTGCAACTGCATTGATTACTCCTTCGAATAAAGCTCTCTGTGGATATGCATCAATATTTTTTCTTGTATTTCCAAGCTTAATCATCGAATGATTCATCCTCTGAGTTACAAATTCTACTATATAATTGATTGCCGAAATAATATTACCATTAAAGCGGTTTATAGTAATTATTCTCTCACTGCCCTTATTGAAACCAGAAAATACAGAACATTGAATTTCTGTTTTCTTATCCTGATAATCATCTGCAAACAGCAATGCACCATTTGCAAGCAATCCCTCTTCATTATAAAATCCCATGGATTGTAATGCTTTTTCCGTCAACTCTTTTCCATCATTGTGAGCTGCATAAAAATCACGAAGCATTGTAAATTTTGAAGCATCATACTTTACATCTGATGTAAGAATGTCATACTGAGTATTTTTGCTTTTCACACTCATATCAATAATCTCTTCATATGTTGCCCCATTTGTAAAGCCATCTCTTCTCATATAGATAGATGGAACATTTTTATATTTTAGTATTACCGGCTTTATAACAGAGTCGCCAACTTGAACACGAATAACAAATCGCTCTTTCCCTTTGATTTCATAGCGGATAAAGGATATTGCCATCTGCGGTCTAGGTACAAGATGCTCATTTACCTGATTATTGAAATAATTACGTTCGTTATCCGCTTCAGCCCTATCAAAGCCTATCAGCTTATTGGTTTTATCTTCGACTCCAATGTAAAAATCTCCGCCAGATGCGTTTGCAAAACCAGCGATTGTCTTGAGCCATCCCACAATATCATCCCGATTCAATTTTGCTTTACACTCGAATTTATCACTTTCCATCTGTACATTTTCTATAATTTCTTCTAAATACATCCGGCCACCTCCGACATTCTTGTTTGAAGTTAATTTATTTTACTTCAAAGTCATTTCAATGTCAACTTCAAATTCAGTTCAATCAATCTTCAATTTGATTTGAAGTAATACTCATTATGCTCGTTATATCTTG
>JBJEMB010000114.1:5800-16057 GCA_051879455.1 Lachnospiraceae bacterium | reverse complement strand
ATATAGAATTTTCAGGGATGTTGTCTATTATTTAATTATCAAGGTTCTTTGTTGTCATTTCCGCGACAGCTATATTAGATTACCACATCTTTCATCGCTTGTCAACAACTTTTTTCATTTTTTTCAAAATTCAAAATAAACTTGATTATCTTTTTGAAAAAACTTCGCCGCATTTCTCAGCGACGAAGTTAATAATATCAGTTTTATATTTTTTTGTCAACAGTTTTTGCAACATTTTTTTACAATGTTTTCTCATCGACTATATTTAGTATTCTATGTATATTCGGGTACCAAATATATTAATATTCTTTTTAACAACTTATCACAAATAAATATGATTATTTTTTAATCTTAATAACCACAGATTTTTTCTTTCCACTTCCGTCTGTTGCCTTCGCCGTAATCTTAACCTTCTTACCTTTTCCTGCTTTATATGTCTTTACATTACCAAAAGCGCTGACAGTAGCATATTTATATCGATTCCTCTGCCAAACGACAAAAAAAACCATTCAGACTAATTTCTAAACGGTTTACGCAAAGCGGAGAAGAAGGGATTTGAACCCTTGCGCCGCTATTAACGACCTACTCCCTTTCCAGGGGAGCCCCTTCGGCCAGCTTGGGTACTTCTCCATAACGGAGAGGGTGGGATTCGAACCCACGCGCCCTTGCGGACAAACGGTTTTCAAGACCGCCTCGTTATGACCACTTCGATACCTCTCCATATTTCACTATACTATTGTGTCGCAAATCTCAGCGACGAATTGTATTTTACCACACAAAACTTTTCTCGTCAATATAAATTTTAAAGTTTTTTGTTTCATGTTTTCATCTTTACAAATTATTATTTCTTAATTTTTATCTGTTGATCATTCATTCTATTTTCTCTTTTTCAAAAAGCCTCTGGCAATCTCCAGATCTTCAGGTGTCGTGATTTTAATGTTTTCATAGGAAGCTTCATATAACTTTACCGGCACATGCATCATCTCTTCTACTACCATGGCATCATCCGTCACCTGAATGCATTGTTCTTTCATCAATCTTCGATATGCCTCTGTAATCAGATTTTTTTCAAATATCTGTGGAGTCTGGACTGCCCACACATATTTTCTCTGCGGTGTCTGGACTGCAAAAGCATCGTCATCCACAAGCTTAATCGTATCCTTACATGGCATTCCTGCCACACATGCATGGTACTTCACTACCAACTCATATCCCTTTTCTATGATTGCTTCATCCACAAACATTCTGGCTCCATCATGAATGAACACATAACTTTCCTGTCCTTCTTCTTGCTGACAGTCCTCAATTTCCTGAAGCCCCTGCCATACAGAATCATAACGCTCTGCTCCTCCCGGAACAATAGTAGTCACCTTAGTGAACTGGTAAGTTTCAACGATTTCTTTTCGGGCATACTCCTCCTGTCCTTTTCCAACAACGAGTATTATCTCATCGATAATTGAAGAGTTTTGAAAAGCCTGCAAAGTATAATATATGACCGGCTTTCCTTCTATTTCGATATACTGTTTTTGCACCGCACTTCCCATTCGTTTCCCCTGTCCGGCACTAAGTACGATTGCTATACATCTTTTCTTTTCTTCCATCTTCCGTCAACCTCGCTTTTATACTCTGCTGTATTATTTCTGCAAAAAGCTTCTATGGCAGTTAAACACCACATTCTGTATTAACGTTCTCCAAGTTTCAGGTTCGGAACTGCATTCAAGTCCCATCCATGTCTTGTTCCCGCCATATATTCATAATAAGCCGCCACTCCGATCATTGCCGCGTTATCTGTACAGTAAATCGGTGATGGATAATAAAACTTCACGCCACGTTCTTCACAAGCCTGTTTCATTGCCAGGCGAAGTGCACTATTGGAAGCAACACCTCCTGCAATTGCAAATTTATCTACTTTATATTCTTCCACCGCATGCATGGCATTTGCAACCAATACGTCTGTAACCGCTTTCTGAAAGGACGCCGCAATATCTGCCTGGCTATAATCTTCGCCTTTCATCTGACATCCGTTAATGTAATTGAGTACTGCCGATTTTACACCGCTGAAGCTGAAATCGTAAGGTGCATCCTCCACATGTGCCCGTGGAAATGTAATTGCTTCCGGATTTCCTTCTTTTGATACTTTATCAATCTTTGGTCCACCCGGATAGCCAAGTCCAATTGCTCTTGCAACTTTGTCAAACGCTTCACCCGCAGCATCGTCTCTTGTACGTCCGATAATGTCAAACTTTCCATAATCTTTTACTCTCACAAGATGAGTGTGTCCTCCGGATACAACCAGAGAAAAGAACGGAGGTTCCAGTTCCGGATGTTCAATAAAGTTAGCCGCAATATGCCCTTCGATATGGTGAACTCCTACCAGTGGTTTCTTAGCTGCATAAGCAATTGCTTTTGCCTCTGCCACTCCTACCAGAAGCGCACCAACAAGCCCAGGTCCGTAGGTAACACCAATGGCATCTATCTCTTCCAAAGTAACATTTGCCTCCTCTAAAGCCGCTTCAATTACCTGATTGATCTTTTCAATATGTTTTCTGGAAGCAATCTCCGGTACAACACCTCCGTATAATGTATGAAGTGCAATCTGTGACGAAATAACATTAGAGAGAACTTCTCTTCCATTTTTCACTACTGCCGCCGCAGTCTCGTCACACGAACTTTCAATTGCAAGTATTAAAACATCTTTTTGTTCGTTCATTTTTACCTTCCTTTTAATCTTCAAATACAAGTTCAACAGAACGTTTATCTTTTGCTGCTATGGAATTAGGGAAAATTGCTCTCACATCCTCCATATATTCTTCCGGATGATTTAAAGATGGGCTATAATGCGTCAGCCACATCTCTTTTACTTCTGCTTCTTTCGCAAGTTTTGCTGCCTCATAAAAAGTCATATGCTTATATTCTTTTGCTTTTTTCTGCTTCTCTTTTTCTCCATACATCCCTTCACAGATAAAAAGATCGGATCCTTTTGCATTCATTCTGATAGAATCTGTAGGCCTTGTGTCAGTACAGTAAGTTACTTTAATTCCTTTGCGCGCCGGTCCTAATACCATATCCGGCGTATAAATCTTCCCATCAAGTTCTATCGTCTCTCCCTTTTGCAAAACTCCCCAGTATCTTTGCGGAATCTGTGCTGTATTTGCGCGTTCAACATCAAATTTCCCTGCGCGGTCTATTTCCATAGTATAGCCATAGCATGTTACATTATGGTTTACTCGAAACGCTTTCAGGCGATAACCGTTTATTTCAAATGTCTGTTCCGGTTCAGTAATCTCAATATAATTGATAGAAAAAGGAAGCTCGGGAGCAATCACCCGCAGAGAATCCACTACTCTTTTAAGTCCCTTTGGACCGATGAGCGTAAGCGGTTCGCTTCTGTCTGCATTTCCCATGGTGAGCAGCATACCCGGAAGTCCACTGATATGATCTCCATGGTAATGAGTAAAGCAAATCACATCTATAGGCTTAAAGCTCCATCCTTTTTCCTTAATCGCAATCTGTGTCCCCTCTCCACAATCGATCAGAAGACTGCTGCCATTATACCTCACCATCATTGAAGTAAGCCAACGATATGGCAGAGGCATCATCCCTCCGGTTCCTAACAAACATATATCTAACATTTTCTACCCTTTCAACATTTTATATTATATAGTCTCTGTCTCCACTTCCGTATGGACCGGAATCTGAAAACTCTCCGTAAGCTCATCATAACATTCCTCACAGAGGTCAAAACAATCTCTCCGGTTATCCTTTTTTGAAAAATATCCCCAGAGTTTTTCTACTTGTAAAACATCCTCGGCAGGTGCCCCTGCAATAACCGGAATCACTTTTTTACATCGGTTACAGATAATTTTATCAACTTCTTTTGTCTCTTTTATTGTTTCCTTATACTGGCGCATACAATTCCTCCCTCGTATATACATATAACATATGGAAATGCATTTTATATTTCCTACATGTCCATATTATACAGAACCAAAAGTTCCTTTCCTATTGGGAACTGCTGTTATATCTGCCAGCTATTTTCCAAGTTCACGACTCATTAAGACCGCATCTTCTGTTGGCTTTGTATAAAAATTCTTTCTTAATCCATCCTCAATAAACCCATGGCTTTTATAAAATTCTATCGCAGTTTCATTGCTTTCCCTGACATCCAGAAGAATCTTTTCAATCTTATTTTCTTCACATACATTTTCCAGCTCTAACAGAAGATGACTCGCCACCCCTTGTCTTCTCACTGACTCATCAACCGCAATCCGGGCAATTTCTCCTTCTTCGCAGGAAAAATAAAAGATAACGTAACCGACTAGCTTTTCATCCAGCCAGGCACCTAAAAGCACTGTATGATTTTGATACAGACTCTCTTTCAAACCTATCATTCCCCATGGATCCGGAAAAATCTCTTTTTCGAGACATGCAATTCTTTCAAGATCTGATTCTTCAATTTTTTTTACACTTAACATGAACTCATCTCTTCTTTCTCAATCTTGTTAAATTATATTCTGACAAAATTACTTTCTTTCCCGCTCTTTTCTCTCTCTTTCAGCCTGAGAAGCACGTAAATAATCCGGACCATGCTCTGCAGCTGTCTGGATTTTTCCTTCCCTGTAATAACGTATACCAAGCGTTCCTACCGATGCTGCTCTCTGGCGGTTCATATTTGCCGGTGCAAACGCCAGGCTTTTTCCCGCCAGAATCTTTTCAGTCAGAACATTCCGAAAAACAGGAACTCCATCGCCTAAGAAGATAATTTTTCTATCATATTTTTTTAATTTTTCACCCAGTTCTTCAATGCTGACTGCCATCTGATCTTCCAGAACAATCAATTCATTTCCCTGGAATTCATAAATACCTGCATATACCTGTCCTCTTCTTGCATCCATGATCGGACAGACAATACTATCCGTTCCACATAGATTATAAGCAAGTCCATGAAGTGTGGGCACTCCCACAAGAGGCTTCCCAAGAGCGAGGCCTAAGCCTTTTGCCGTTGCTGACCCAATTCTAAGCCCAGTAAAAGATCCCGGTCCTGCCGCTACTGCAATTGCGTCAATCGTACCCATATCAAGTTCTACCATTTTTGCCACTTCATCAAGCATTGGGAGCAAAGTCTGAGAATGTGTCTTTTTGTAATTCACAGTATATTCTGCTATAACCTGTTCATTTTCTTCATCCGCTTCCACGATCGCCACACTGGCTACCAATCCGGAACTATCTAACGCTAATATTCGCATATCTCTATCCTCCGGTAATCAAACCCTTTTTCTAAATCTTTCTCTATCTTCACTGCCGTATAATGTTCCGGGAGAATGTCTGAAATAAGGTTCGCCCATTCAATAAGACTGACACCTTCTCCATAAATATAATCTTCATAGCCGATTTCGTCCATCTCCTCTACGTCTCCAATACGATAGACATCAAAATGATAGAAGGGCAAACGCCCTTCTTCATATATCTGTACAATGGTAAATGTAGGACTGCTGACCGGTTCTTCTATCCCCAGTCCTGCTGCCAGCCCTTTCGTAAATACAGTCTTTCCCACCCCAAGATCTCCAACCAAAGTAAAGACCTGGGAAGGTTTCGCCTCCTGTCCAAGACGAAAACCCAAATCATACGTTTCTTTTTCACATCTGGTTTCTATCTCCATAGCAAACCCTTTCTGACTTTGTCTCTATATTACTTTTCAGGTGTTCTAATCCTCACCGATTGAGCCGGCATATGTGTACGGATCATCTCCACAACAGCATCATACTGCTCACCAATCTGCTCTATCGGAAGGATAATGGCGCGCTTTTCCGGATCATATAATATGATCAGATTATTATAAGACACTGCTCTTTTAAACTTACTCCAGGAGGCTTTTCCGCTGTCATCTTGTATAGTTGTCTTTATTCCCTGCTCATCAAATTCATAAGTAATGGGCTCCGTCAGTCGCTTCGAATTCTGCAGTCTTTTTCTAACCTTCATACGGATTAATTTAGGAAAGCCTGCAATGATGATCACAGCGACCAGAACAAAAAGTGCTGTATAACCGTACCTGCCTTTTATCGCAAGCGCCACCGAAAATCCCATATTCACTGCAGCCAGAACAATCGCCATCATTCCGGCTCCACTGGTAAAAATATGATATACCATAAAATCTGCCATACGCTCTATACTCATCTTGATTTCCACTTTTACCGGCATATTGTCCCCCTTATATCAGTCACTTCAAAATCTTTGAAACCCTGTTTTTCTTTTTCAATAGTATAACATATCTTTTTTTTCTGCGCCACAAATGATATACTGAATTAATCAAATAGTCAAGATACTTACGATAACAGGAGGATTTTGTTTTATGAAATTTACATTTTATCACAATAATATTAACGTAGCTGATCTGGAAAAATCTGTCAGATTTTACCAGGAGGCTCTTGGACTTGAAATTTCCAGAGAAAAAGAAGCTGAAGATGGTAGTTTTAAACTGGTATTTATGGGTGACAAAACCACGCCTCACCTGCTGGAGCTGACCTGGCTGCGTGATATGGACAGACCTTATGATCTGGGCGACAATGAATTTCATCTGGCAATGAAAACCGATGATATGGAAGCTGCATTGGCACACCATAAAGAGATGGGTTGTGTATGTTTTGAAAATATAGATATGGGTGTTTATTTCATCAATGACCCTGACGGATACTGGACCGAAATCTGTCAGGCATAATATTTGTAAATGCTATCGAAAAAAGCACAGGAGTCATGAATCACCATGGCTCCTGTTTTTAAGTCTCTTTTCATATTATCTTATTGTTTCAAGCTCGTACTGTCTGCTTCCGAGACCTATCTTTTCTGCATGTGCGAGACAAGTCTTATATTCCGAATTAACTGTCGTATTTTCAAAATGATCATGGTGATCACAGAAATCTTCTCTCCTCATATTGTCAGTAAGCTGACTGTTCGGAAGAGGAGTTGCTTTCAGACACGCATCCGCGCATGCCTGATCAAGAGCCAACGGATCAAAAGAAGCAAACATTCCAATATTGGGTAAGATTGGCGCATCATTTTCCGGATGACAGTCACAGTTTGGTGACACATCAACAATCAGTGAAATATGGAAATTCGGTCTGCCGTCTACAACCGCTTTCGTATATTCAGCCATGCGGCAATTCAGTACTTTTGTCGCTGCACTGTCTTCAAATGCAATCGCATCAAAATTACATGCGCCGATACATCTGCCGCATCCCACACAGTGATCAGTATCTACGGACATCTTTTTCTTTTCATCATCAAACACCAGACCGGCATTTGCACATTCTCTCATGCACAGACGGCATCCTCGACAGACATCCTGATTGATCGTCGGTTTTCCGTTATTATGCTGTTCTTTTTTACCTGCACGAGAACCACATCCCATACCGATATTTTTAATGGTTCCGCCGAATCCTGTCGTCTCATGACCTTTAAAGTGAGTCAAACTGATAAAAATATCCGCATCCATAACCGCACGTCCGATCTTTGCTTTTTCAATGTACTCTCCTCCAATGACCGGAACTTCAATATCATCTGTCCCCTTCAGTCCGTCTCCGATTAAAATCGGACATCCTACAGTCATAGGAGTAAATCCATTTTCCCATGCACAGTACAAATGCTCCAACGCATTTTTACGGCTTCCCGGATAGAGTGTATTACAATCTGTAAGAAATGGCTTTCCGCCCAGCTCTTTTACAACGTCTGCTACTGCTTTTGCATAATTCGGTCGCAAAAAGCTGATATTACCCAGCTCTCCAAAATGCATCTTGATGGCTACAAATTTATTTTCCATGTCAATCTGTTCAATGCCTGCTGCTTTTATCAGTCGCTTCAGCTTTGTCGGAAGTCCTTCCCCTGCTTTTGCCCTGAAATCTGTATAATAAACTTTAGATTTTTCCATGAAATCCATATCCTCCTGAATCATTTTATGTCCAATTCTATCTAAGCCTTATTCTTCTATCATCATCTTGATAATCTCTTCATTTGTTTCTCTCATACCGTCTTTTCCGAGACGTCCGATATTATGTATCGTTGCCTCAACACCCTTGGTTACAATTCCGTCTCCTGCATAGAACTGCTGTCCTTGAAGGAACATATTATATCCGAGAATTCCGGCATCTACAGAAGCTGCAATCTTTGCCGCACAGGACGCTTTTGCTCCGTCGCAGACCATACCTGATACAATTGCAAGTGCATTGACAACTGTATGAATAATTTCCTGATATCCACCACCGCAAAGATATGCGATCCCGGCACCTGCTGCCGCTCCGGCACTTACTGCACCACAATATGCCGATAATCTTCCGATACCTGTCTTCTGGTGAATCGCCGTCAGATTAGAAAGTGCCAGTGCCCGATAAGTTTTTTCTTCCCCTGAATTGTATTCTTTTGCATACTCCAGAACCGGAAGAGAGCATGTCATACCCTGATTTCCACTTCCCGCATTAATGATTACAGGTAATTCACAGCCATTCATTCTGGCATCGGAACCTGCTGCTGCCATAGCCTTCGCCCTTGTCCGCACATCATCACCATATGTTTTTAAAAGTACGTTTCCGATATTTGCACCGTAATCTCCGCGCAGACCTTCTTTGGCAATTGCCGTATTGTACTCAATCTGGCGTCCGATAACCTCCCGAATATCCTCGATATCCACCGAATTAACAAAATCCCAGATATCCTCCATATTTAAAAGGCTTCTGTCTGTAAGACCTTCCTCATTTTCTCCTTCGACAGGAATTTCAACAAGAACCTCACCATTTTTCTCAACAAGCACAATATTCGTGTGATAATTTGCAATTCTGACTCTTGCGTATGAGTCACCTTTTCTAACGGTAACAATAATATCAAATGTGATTCCATTATCAATATGCTCAACAAAAATCGGCACATTTTGCAGGAATTCTACCATCTGCGCGATCTCGCTCTCAGATACTTCCGCGATAACTTCCAGCTCCTTTTCCGGCTTTCCGGCAATAATTCCAGCTGTCGCTGCCGCAGGAATTCCTTTAAGATGATTGGTATTCGGAACAATGACACTCTTTACATTTTTAATAATGCTTCCACTGGCACCGATCTCCACCTTATCCGGAATACACCCGAGAATTTCTCTCGCTTTTGCCGCTGCATAAGCAAGCGCAATCGGCTCTGTACAACCCATGGCAGGCACTAATTCTTCCTTTAATATCTGAACATATGCATTATATTTCACATCTGTCTTTTCCATACTAATTCTCCTTACAACATCATACCCATCACATACAGATCATAGTACTTTCCATCCAACAAAGTGGAGTTTTTTCGACATCCTTCCACAATAAATCCAAATTTCATATACAACTCTACTGCTTTCACATTATCTGCGCGGGTATCCAGACTGATTCTCGTTGTAACGCCATTTCCTCTTGCCCATTCAATCAGCTGTCTGATCAATTCCGTACCGATTCCCTGCCCCTGATACTTCTTCGCTACAACAATGCCAAGCTCTCCATCATGTCTTGCTTTTATCTTATGGGTGGAATTAATTGTAGCAATTCCGGCAATCTCTTCTCCATCCATAGCCATTAACATAATATTAGTCTGGTTGCCTTCCAGTGCACGGATCGATTCAATCTGCGCCTCAACATCCAATGGATATTCATCTTTTTCAAAACTGAGATAACTTGTCTCTCCCCCTACAAAATTATAAAAATCCACAATTTTCTGCGCGTCACTTTCCTGTGCTCTGCGATAAATAATATTTGACATACCTTGTTTCCTCCTCATGGTTTTAATTACTTTTTATTATAACATTTCCTACTCTAAACCGCATTACTATTTTTCTTTTTAACGTTCCCACTTAATAATTAAACACTTGAAAAGCTTTTCCAATAACGCTACAATGAGAACGGAGTATAATAAAAAAGGAGATATTATTGTGAAGATTCATACCAAGACAGAAGCACCTATTGGTGTATTTGATTCCGGTGTGGGCGGTCTGACCGTTGCCAGAGAGATAATGCGGCAACTCCCAAACGAAAATGTCGTGTATTTTGGAGACACCGCACGCGTTCCCTACGGAAGCAAATCAAAAAATACTATCATCCGGTTTTCCAGACAAATTATCCGGTTTTTAAAAACAAAAGAAGTAAAGGCAATCGTAATTGCCTGTAATACAGCCAGTGCACTAGCACTCGAAACTGTTCAAAAAGAAATTGATATTCCGATTATCGGCGTGATTGTACCCGGTGCAAGAGC
>JBJEMB010000114.1:1542-5700 GCA_051879455.1 Lachnospiraceae bacterium | reverse complement strand
GTACATATTGTAAATCCAGCTTACGAAACTGCCATGGATTTAAAGGCGATTTTAGAAAAAGAAAACCTTGCAAATTCCTCAGATCTTCCAGGGACATACGAATTTTATGTGAGTGATGCTGCTGAAAAATTCACTGCATTTGCAAACTCCATTTTACCATATGACGTGACAAAAACTCAGTATGTAAATATTGAAGAATATTAAAAGAGGACATCCCCCGAGTTATTTTATAACTTTGGGATGTCCTCTTAATTTTTCCAACAATAAGTTATTTTACTTTACTGCCTTAAATGCTTCTTCCAGATCTTCGATTATATCATCAATATTTTCTGTACCTATTGACAGACGGATTGTGTTTGGTCTGATCCCCTGATCTAACAGTTCCTCTTCATTAAGCTGTGAATGAGTGGTAGATGCCGGATGAATTACCAGTGATTTTACATCTGCCACATTTGCAAGCAAGGAGAATAATTCCAGATTATCGATAAAATCTTTTGCTTTCTGTGCATCTCCTTTAATCTCAAAAGTAAAGATAGAGCCTCCACCGTTCGGGAAATATTTCGCATACAGTTCTTTCTGGCTTTCATCTTCTGTTACTGATGGATGATGTACTGCTTCCACCTGCGGATGATTGTTCAGATACTCTACTACTTTCAATGCATTCTCTACATGGCGTTCTACTCTCAAAGATAAAGTTTCAAGTCCCTGTAAGAAGAAGAAAGCATGGAATGGTGAAAGTGTTGCACCAGTATCGCGAAGAAGAATCGCACGAATCTTTGTTACAAATGCTGCCGGTCCCACTGCCTTAGTAAAGCTGATTCCGTGATAGCTCGGATTAGGCTCTGTAAGTGACGGGAATTTTCCGGAAGCTTCCCAGTCGAATTTTCCACTGTCAATAATAACTCCACCAATTGTTGTTCCATGACCACCGATAAATTTTGTTGCTGAATGCACTACAATGTCAGCGCCATATTCAATCGGGCGAACCAGATATGGAGTTGCAAATGTATTATCGATCACAAGTGGTATCTTATGTGCATGTGCGATATTTGCAATTTTTTCGATATCAACAACGTCGGAATTCGGATTTCCCAATGTTTCAATAAAAATTGCTTTTGTATTTTCCTGAATAGCTGCTTCAACTGCATCATAATCAAAAATATCTACAAATGTAGTAGTAATCCCATACTGCGGAAGTGTATGTTCCAGTAAATTATATGAACCACCATATATGTTCTTTGCTGATACAATATGATCACCGTTTTGTGCGAGATTCTCAATCGTGTATGTAATCGCTGCTGCTCCGGATGCTACTGCAAGTGCTGCAACACCACCTTCCAGTGCTGCAATTCTCTTCTCAAACACATCCTCTGTCGGATTTGTAAGTCTTCCGTAAATATTACCTGCATCTGCCAGTCCAAAACGTGCTGCTGCATGGTCACTGTTATGGAATACATAAGATGAAGTCTGATAAATCGGCACTGCCCTTGCATCCGTAACCGGATCTGCTGTTTCCTGTCCTACGTGTAACTGTAATGTTTCAAATTTAAATTCTCTTTCTGCTCTTGTTTTTTTACTCATGATCAATCTCTCCTTTATCTATAAAATTGTTTTCCTATCTGTTTGATAGGTTTATCATAATACTATATTTTTCATTTGTCCAATACGTAAAAAAAGATGCTGGTTATAGGCTAAACCTATACCAGACATCTTTTTATTATCTATCGTTTTCTTCAATACACACGGTATCCATCGCCCGGAATTTCTTTATCTCTTCCACGTATTTTTCACCCAGCGGGCTTAATGTCATACCTTTTCGTTTCAGATATCCAATTGTCATTCGATCGTCAGATTTTAATTTTACTGCACAGAACTGATCACCATTTAGCCCTTCACAGATAATACCACTACAAAGAGTATATGCATTTAATCCTACCATAAGATTCAAAAGTGTGGCACGATCATTTGCCCGAATCAACCGTTTGTACGCATAAGTACTTAACACTTCTTCAGAAAAATAAAAGGAATTGTAGCTCCCCTGCTCAAAAGCAAGACACGGATACTCCTCCAGTTCCTCAATAGTAATTTCTTTTTTTGCCGCCAGCGGGTGTTCCCGGCACATATAAACGTAAATTCCGCATTCCAACAGCGCAGAAAATTCCACACCGGACTCCTCAAAAAGCTTTGTCAGCACATTTTTATTGAAATCGTTAAGGTAAAGAATCCCAATCTCACTCCGGAAATTTTTTACATCTTCAATCACCTCATATGTTTTCGTTTCCCGAATCGCGAACTCATATTCATCCATTCCAAATTGCTTAACCATCTCTACAAAAGCGTTGACCGCGAATGTATAATGCTGCATAGAAACGCCGAATTTCTTTTTTACATTGGTGCGCTTTACATAACGGGATTCCATAAGCTCATATTGCTCTGCCACCTGTCTTGCATACCCTAAAAATTCTCTGCCCTCCTGCGTAACTGTCACACCCCGATTTCCTCTTCGGAATAATTCAAAACCAATCTCTGCTTCCAGTTCTTTCACTGTCTGCGACAGGCTTGGCTGAGAAATAAACAGTTGTTTCGCCGCCTCATTCATAGATCCTGTGTCTGCAATCGCAATAATGTATCTTAACTGTGCAAGTGTCATATCTTCACCTCTTTTTTATACCTTTTTACGCCATATTTATGTCCTGCACTATTTTCGTCTTTTACGCATAATATAACATATTTTACTTTTAAGAGTAAATACATGAATTATATATTCATTTCTTTGCATATTTATTAAAAATGTGCAATTTTTCACTATGCATTTATCTATACTTACTATATAATATAATGCAGTAAAAAAGTATGTTTATACATTGAGGAGGTTATTATGCCAAAGAGAACAGATATTAACAAAGTATTGATCATCGGTTCGGGTCCGATTATCATCGGTCAGGCTTGTGAATTTGACTACTCAGGAACTCAGGCCTGTAAAGCTCTTCGTAAGTTAGGCTACGAAATCGTTTTGGTAAACTCAAATCCGGCTACAATCATGACCGATCCTGAAACGGCTGATGTTACTTACATTGAGCCCTTAAACGTGAAACGGCTTGAGCAGATCATTGCAAAAGAAAGACCTGATGCACTACTTCCAAATCTCGGAGGACAATCAGGGCTTAATCTCTGTGCAGAGCTTGCAAAAGAAGGCATCCTTGATAAATATCACGTGCAGGTTATTGGTGTACAGGTTGATGCGATCGAACGCGGTGAAGATCGTATCGAATTCAAAAAATCCATGGATGCCATCGGTATTGAGATGGCCAGAAGCGAGGTTGCCTACAGTGTGGATGAGGCTCTTGCAATTGCTGACAAGCTTGGCTATCCGGTAGTTCTCCGTCCTGCATACACAATGGGTGGTGCCGGCGGTGGTCTCGTATATAATAAAGAAGAGTTAAAAACTGTATGTGCCAGAGGTCTTCAGGCAAGTCTTGTAGGTCAGGTTCTCGTAGAAGAATCTATCCTCGGCTGGGAAGAACTTGAACTTGAAGTTGTTCGTGATGCAGACAACAATATGATCACGGTATGTTTCATTGAAAACATCGACCCTCTCGGCGTACACACCGGAGACTCTTTCTGCTCTGCACCGATGCTCACCATTTCTGAAGAGTGCCAGAAACGCCTTCAGGAACAGGCTTACCGTATTGTAGAATCCGTACAGGTTATCGGTGGAACAAACGTACAGTTTGCACACGATCCGGTTTCTGACCGAATTGTCGTTATCGAAATTAACCCAAGAACTTCCCGTTCTTCCGCTCTTGCATCCAAAGCAACCGGTTTCCCGATTGCACTGGTTTCTTCCATGCTGGCTGCCGGACTTACTCTGAAGGATATACCTTGTGGAAAATATGGAACACTGGACAAATATGTCCCAGACGGAGATTATGTCGTAATCAAATTTGCCCGTTGGGCATTTGAAAAATTCAAAGGTGTGGAGGACAAACTTGGAACACAGATGCGTGCCGTCGGTGAAGTCATGAGTATCGGAAAGACTTACAAGGAGGCATTCCAGAAAGCAATCCGAAGCCTTGAGACCGGAAGATACGGTCTTGGTCACGCGAAGGATTATGACACAAAATCAAAAGAAAAGCTTCTCAAGATGCTGATCACTCC
>JBJEMB010000114.1:0-1442 GCA_051879455.1 Lachnospiraceae bacterium | reverse complement strand
GAAGAAGCATGGGAGGGCGTACATGTAAGCGGAACTCCTGACAGTGCTTACTACTACTCCACATACAACGCAGAAGATAAGAATCCTGTAAATACAGACAAACCGAAAATCATGATCCTTGGCGGCGGTCCAAACCGTATCGGACAGGGAATCGAATTTGACTACTGCTGTGTACATGCAGCACTGGCTCTTAAAAAACTCGGCTTCGAAACAATTATTGTAAACTGCAATCCAGAGACAGTATCTACTGACTACGATACTTCCGATAAGCTCTACTTCGAGCCTCTGACTTTGGAAGATGTACTCAGCATTTACAATAAAGAAAAACCTCTCGGTGTGATTGCTCAGTTCGGTGGTCAGACACCTCTGAACCTTGCTTCCGAGCTAGAGAAAAATGGTGTGAAAATCCTCGGAACCTCTCCGGCAGTCATTGATCTTGCCGAAGACCGTGATCTGTTCCGCGAAATGATGGATAAACTTGAAATCCCAATGCCGGAATCAGGTATGGCAACTACTGTAGAGGAAGCACTTGCCATTGCAAAAGAGATCGGTTATCCGGCAATGGTTCGCCCATCCTACGTTCTCGGCGGACGCGGAATGGAAGTCGTATATGACGACGAAAGTATGGAAAACTACATGAAAGCTGCTGTCGGTGTAACGCCTGACCGTCCGATTCTGATCGACCGATTCTTAAATCACGCTTTAGAGTGCGAGGCTGATGCGATCAGTGACGGTACACATGCTTTTGTACCTGCAGTTATGGAACACATCGAGCTTGCCGGCGTACACTCCGGCGACTCCGCATGTATCATCCCATCTGTTCACATTTCCGAAGAAAATGTAAATACGATCAAAGAATACACAAGAAAGATTGCTGAAGAAATGCATGTAAAAGGTCTTATGAATATGCAATATGCAATCGAAAACGGAAAGGTATATGTGCTTGAAGCCAACCCACGTGCATCCCGTACTGTTCCGCTTGTATCCAAAGTATGCAACATCCGTATGGTACCTCTGGCAACTGATATTATCACTTCAGAGATTACCGGACGTCCGTCACCGGTTGCAGCTCTAAAAGAACAGGACATCCCGTACTTCGGAGTCAAAGAGGCAGTATTCCCATTCAATATGTTCCAGGAAGTTGACCCAATCCTTGGACCGGAAATGCGCTCCACAGGAGAAGTTCTCGGACTCTCCCCATATTATGGAGAAGCCTTCTATAAAGCTCAGGAGGCAACCCAGACAAAGCTTCCTCTCGAAGGAACCGTTCTTATTTCTGTAAATCGTAAGGATAAAGAAGAAGTTGTAGATGTTGCCAGAATGTTTGCGGAAGATGGGTTTAAGATCATTGCAACCGGAAATACTTGCGAATTAATCCAATCTGCCGGAATCGAAGCAACAAGAGTGAAAAAACTTTCCGAAGGTCGCCCGAATATTCTGGA
>JBJEMB010000113.1:0-2840 GCA_051879455.1 Lachnospiraceae bacterium | reverse complement strand
GAGGTGTAAAACAGGGACTTCCAAGAAAGACCGCATACCGCCTTGCCGCACAGACTGCTCTCGGAACCGCAAAGATGATTCTCGAGAAAGGACTTCATCCGGGAGAGATCAAAGATATGGTAACTTCTCCGGGAGGAACTACCATTGAGGGCTGTGAAGCTCTGGAAAAAGGCGGCATGAGAGGTGCAGTGATCGACTGCATCAACAAAGCTGCAGAGAAATCAAAATCTCTATAATACGTTATAAGAAATCATAATGCGGCGGGCTTTTTGTCCGCCGTTAATTTCAAGACTCGCTTTTTTTACAGATATAACCAGCTATAAGTAATCCCAATACATGCGGTCAAAAAAATATGCTATACTATGACCAAATTGATTAAACTCATATAAGGAGATTTTTTTCTCATGAAAATAAAAGAATACTTAAAGCAGAATAAACTCATTACAGATGGTTCCTTCGGAACTTATTATGCAGAAAAATACCAGACGGATGATATGCCTGAAAACGCCAACACGACATTTCCGGCGCGGGTTCTTGAAATTCACCGTTCATATATCGAAGCCGGCGCAAAACTGATTCGCACAAACACCTTCGCCTCTAACACGGCACTGTTATCATCTGACTTGGCTTCTGTAATAAAAAATATTGAGACCGCCATACAGATCGCAAATATGGCAGCAAGCGGCAAAGAAGTTTTTATTGCAGGTGATATCGGACCAATCCCTGAACGGACAATGAGAAACTCAGATACCGATCCGCTTGCCGAAGAGTACTATCAGATTGCAAAATGTTTTGTTCAAAATGGTATTCATGTTCTGACTTTTGAGACCTTTCCAGATATGGAACACATCCTTCCTGCTATCAAACACATCAAAGAAGAGTATCCTCTTTTTATTATGGTGCAGTTCTGTGTGGATCAATTCGGTTACAGTAGTTCCGGTCTGAGTGCAAAGAAGCTTCTTGAAGCTGCCGCTACCGTACCGGAAATTGACGCCATTGGTTTGAACTGTGGTGTGGGTCCTGGTCATATGGCTCAGATTTACGAAAAAGCAAATCTGAACGCTGAGAAATATCTCATTGCCCTTCCAAATGCCGGATATCCGAAACGAATCCGAAGCCGCCAGCTTATTTTTGATAATAACTGTGGATATTTTGCTGAGAAACTTGCGGATCTTTCCGCACTTGGAATGGATATTCTGGGCGGGTGCTGCGGTACAAACCCGGCATTTATCAAAGCTCTCTCAGAAGTTTTGGACATAGCCCAGGCACCCAGATCTTCAAAAAAATCACAGGAAGAAACTGTGAAAATGCCTGCCAAAAACATGGGATTTTTCTGCAACGAAGATGGCTCATTAAAGAACAAAAAACTGATTGCCGTTGAACTGGCTCCTCCGGTTTCTTCCAATGACGAAAAACTTTTGGAAGCAGCACATTTTCTGCAAAAAGAAAACGTGGATGTACTCACTTTCCCGGATTCCCCGTCCGGAAGAACCCGTATCGATTCTGTCCTGATGGCAGAAAAAGTCAGACGCGCAACCGGTATGTGTGTCATGCCACACATCTGCTGCCGCGACAAAAACGCAATTGCCATGCGGTCCTTATTCTTAGGAGCACATATTAACGACATCCATAATTTTTTGATCATTACCGGTGATCCGATCCCATCTCTGGCAAGGCAGACGATCAAATCCGTCTTCAATTTTGATTCTGTGGGACTAATGAAGATTGCACAGGATATGAATGAAGAAAACTTTGCAGATACACCGATTTCTTATGGAGGTGCCATCAATCAGGGGCGCCGGAATCTGGAAGTTGAGATTAAGCGTGTAAAAAAGAAAATGGAGACAGGTGCGCAATTTTTCCTGACACAGCCAATCTTCTCAAAAGAAGACGCTGACCGTGTCCGCCAGATAAAAGAAGAAACCGGTGCAAGGATCCTGTACGGGATCATGCCTTTAATCAGCCGCAAAAATGCACTCTTCATGAAAAATGAAATCGCCGGTGTCTCAGTCACCGACGAAATCATTGCACGTTATCCCGAAAATGGTTCCAAAGAAGAAGGGGAAGCTGTGGGCGTTGCAATTGCAAAAGAG
This sequence comes from Lachnospiraceae bacterium, assembly GCA_051879455.1. GTDB lineage: Bacteria > Bacillota > Clostridia > Lachnospirales > Lachnospiraceae > MD308. The sequence goes on along the minus strand of JBJEMB010000113.1, from coordinate 747 downwards.
ATCATCGAATACACACAGGAATTTGCGGATGGATACTACTTCTCATTCCCATTCAACAGAGTCCATCTGCTGAGGGAGATTATAAATTAATACCAGCGCGGCAGTTCTTGCCGCGCGGTCAAGCACCGGCACAAACTCCATCTCAAACCTGCCATCACTGGATGTAATTGTCCAGGGGCTCATATAACTGTCTTTCGGAATGTGAAATGTCACATCATCAAGCTTATGTGCCACTCCGTCATAGAACAGTATATTTTCTGAAGCTTTAGACGTATCACCAAATCCATAACCAATATTGAATCCGAAAGGTTTTCCGTTCACAACTGTATTGCCGGATCCCCAGTACCATCGATTATCATAAGTCCACACTCCACGTCCCCAATCAAGTGTTCCAAAGTCTTTATCCTTCGAAAAAGTGTATGTCTTGCCGTCAAAAGTCATCTTTCCGCTGGCTGGCATACAATTGATCTTCTGATTATAATAAAATGCAGTCTTTTTCTCTTTCCAAGGCGTTGCAATCACCATCGTGTCCATCTTCGGCTGATCCAGCACAATGCTGCAGGAGAAAGATTTTCCTTTATAAAAATTCTGAAATCGGCAGCCAATCCGACGCTTCCCATCTCTCACCTGAAATTCCATATGCAAACGCTTATCCCGATATACAGTATCGCCTCTTTCTGACGTAGAAGGCAGATGGAATTTCCCCATTGGAAACGGATTCAGAATGGTTTCCGTGTGCTCCCAACC
>JBJEMB010000112.1:0-2843 GCA_051879455.1 Lachnospiraceae bacterium | reverse complement strand
CTTCAAATTGCCAGATGCAATTGGCATGACGGTTTAACATTTTCCAATTATGTGTATGTTCCGGACACAGAATTTGGCGGAGAAATCGGCGAAATACTTACAGATACAACGCTGGATTATGTTGAGTTAAAGGGGCTCACCTGGCGCGGAATGCTTGAGCATAAAGTGATCGAACCGCCTGACGGAAACGATTATAAGGTGGTCAGCGGGGAACTTCATACAGTGATGAAAGAGATGATTGAGCCTGAATTTGATGGTCTCTTTGTTGTGTCCGGGGAACTTACAAATGTATCTGTGAATGAGTTCCAATTTGAACGATACTGCACGCTGTTAGCGGGGATCACGAAAATGTTAAAAAGTGTCGGGTATAAATTGCAGCTCACACGTCGGAGAGAAAAAGACAGGGCAGGATATGTACTGGTTGAAGCAGTACCGATCATTGATTATTCCGCACAGATTGAACTGTCCAAGGACTGCAGGCTCAATTACACACTGGATGATAAGAGAAATGGCGTTAACCACCTGATTGTCACTGGAAAAGGCGAACTGCAGGAGCGGAATGTTTTTCACCTGTATGTGTGGCCAGACGGAAGCATCCGGGAAGAGAAGTATTACACAGGTAAAAGAGAAATTACCAAAGTGTATGAAAATACATCAACTGAGACGGATGAGCTTCAATCGCAATCAGAAGAACAACTATTAAGTCTCGCAAATAAAACAACATTCAAAATGGATGTGGCAAGTTTAGGGATAGATGTAGGTATCGGCGATATTGTGGGAGGGCGTGACTATCTCACGGGGCTGTATTCAGCCAAACCTATAGAAAATATCATATACAGCATTACAAATGATGTTGTGTCAAAAGTATATAAATTGGAAGGAGAGGATACCGAATGAGGAATGTAACAGGAGTCGGTGAGGCAGATCATGTTACTGCGAATGATTTCCGGAATATGCTTATTGGAATCTTCGGATTGGGAAGTTACATATTGCAGACGGGCGACAAACTTGCACCAACACTTGTGTCGAACAATCAGATGGACATTGGATCCGGAATGATGTGCAGTCAAGGGAATCTATCTATTGAAGACACTGGGGCAAGTATTGCAATCACAAACGGCACCCAGGGAATGAAGCGTATCGATCTAGTTGTGAACCGATATACCAGAAATGATGCTTCACAGATAGAGTCCAATGACTGGGTATATCTTATGGGAACTGCAGATGCGACATCTCCGGTCGAGCCGGAATACTCAGAGGGAGATATCGTTGCCGGCGATCTGATCGCGGATTGTCCGGTCTACAGGATCACCATCAATGGACTGAGTGTGGAAAGCATAGAATGCCTTCTTCCAGTAATCAAGCCATTAACTGAAAAGCAGAATCAGATTACCGGAGGAACAGATTCACCTTCTGGCGGAGAAGACAATGATGTCTATATCCAGTTCGAATCATAGTGAGGTGACGGTATGGCAACTAGTTGGAGTTCTGCTTTTGGTAGCGGGATAAAACAAGGAAAACTTGGAATTGCTTTTACGTTCGAGGAGACAGCGACGCAATTAAAAGTGACTGCGGTTGGATACCTTAGGACCAGGTATTCCTGTTCGGATTCAAATAATAAATTTTACTATGACTGGGATGGATCAGCAGGGACAAGCCTTGGTTCTATAACGATATCGACCTCTTCGAATTCAAGCTGGAGTTCTTCAAATATTAAAAAACTTTGTACGAAAACGAAGACTTTTACAAAAAGTACTTCTGCACAGACAGGAAAATTCTCTTTGAAATTTACAGGAGTGGAATATGGCGGTGGAAGCGGAAGTTTTGCCAAATCATTTGACATTCCGGCATTGGCAAAATACACCGTAAGCTATAATGCCAATGGTGGAACAGGTGCACCGGCCAGCCAGACGAAATACTATGGAACCAATATTACGTTGTCCAAAACGATCCCTAAAAGAGATGGATATAACTTCCTCGGATGGGGTACAGCGTCAAATGATACTTCTGTCAATTACGCAGCGGGCGCCACGTATTCTTCCAATGCCAGCATTACATTGTATGCGATCTGGGAAGAACAGGTATATACAGTTTCTTATGACGGAAATGGCGGAACTGGAGCGCCTGCAGAACAGACAAAGGAAAAGGGAGAAAGCATTACCTTGTCCGCAGAAGTTCCGGCCATGAAAGGATATTCATTTGTAGGATGGGGAATAACGTCAAACGACACAACGGTAGATTATAATCCGGGTGATATATATTCTGCAGATAAAAGCATTATCCTTTATGCTATCTGGAAAGAGAGCAAAGATTTGATGGCTCTGAAACGGGATGGCCAGTGGAAAAAAGGAAAAACGTCTATTGGCGGGAAATTTGGGACGCCGTGGATCAAGAAGAATGGTGAATGGAGAAAAGGAGGCGCATAACAAATGGAATATTTAACAGTCGATGTTGATACCAGGAGAATAACAATTCCTGAAAGTATCAAGCATTTAGGTGTGGAATCGGATGATGAGACCAGAAGATTGTACTGGAAGATGCCTAGGTATTACAAAGGCTTAGATCTTTCAGAGTTCGAATATTACATAAACTATTTGAATGCTGCAGGTAACGGCGACGTTTATATGGTAGGCGATAAAGAAGTTACTGATGATGATGAAATCACATTTTCCTGGCTTGTAGGAAGAACAGCTTATGAGAAAAAAGGTGATGTATATTTTATCGTGTGCCTGAAAAAGACAAATGAGGACGGAATTGTTATCCAGGAATGGAATACGACTCCTGCAAAACTTGTGATATTGGAAGGGCTCGAGACAACGGAAAAGATAATCCAGGATAATCTG
>JBJEMB010000111.1:5215-16268 GCA_051879455.1 Lachnospiraceae bacterium | reverse complement strand
ATATAAATCCTGAACTTGCAATTACCCCGGAAATATTGGAGTATGCAATTGAAAGTGATGAGAAAGAATTGGCTTTGAAAATCATAAATGGAGCAAAAGATCTAAACGTATGTTTTACAGGGAGTCCATTGGAACTTGCGGTATATTATGGGAAATTAGATTTGGTAAAGCTTTTGATAGAAAATGGAGCAGATATAAATTATATCATACCAGCTGAGGGTGGAGAATATCATACTGTTATGCATACAGCTGTGGTCTGTCCAAGCAAGGAAATATTGATGTATTTATTAGATCATGGTGGAGATGTTTCTGTAGAGGATTTTGAAGGATGTACGCCATATGATTATGCCAAGGAAAGCAAGCTAACTGAAAATATGAGGATATTGAAAGAATATCAAAATGAAAAAAAGTATGGAAGAGATGAATATGATGAAAATAAGTAAAATAATATTTAGAATTATTTTAATCATTGTATTGGGAATTATTGGCGTGAATACGTTACTTTATTGCATCCATTATGTGGAACATCCGTCTAAGGAAATTCAGAGGGTCTCAAAGGGGACTTTACAGTGCAATAATATTCAGGAAAATTATATGGTGATTGAAGAGAAAAATAGTTTGAAGAATTTTCCCTATATGTTTGGTAATCAGGTTTTAATTCAGTCATTGTCTGATGGAAAAACATATTATGTTATGAATTACCAGAATATTTTAAATAAATTTAGTCCTCAGTTTTATGTGGGAGATAAAATTTACGGACAGGTTTATAATGGAAAAGGCACTTCCTATGATATATATGAAGTAGATGTTTTTACAGGGGATAGAAGAAAGATTCTTGAAGAAGTAAATATGAACGATTATATTGTCTCCAACGGAACAATTGTGTATGACAAAACAACTTTGAATATCTGCTGGGGAAAACGTAAGGGATAAGGTGTCATGTATTACGGATATCCGCTTGACTGATAAGTCTTTCAGGATGGAGAAAAGTACTGAGCTATAACAGTATGGCATAGCACTTTTCTTAAATCACAATCAATTTTTATAAAATAAAGTGAAATAGAGTCTTGTTTATGCTATAGTATCTTCAAAGCATTATTTTTCTAACATTCTTGCGGAAATCGCATCTAATATCTATCAGCATATCAAAAGAAATCTCAATGCTTGAATCACATGAATTTAGCAGAGAGATTTTGAAGATGAATTTGTTTGCAAATCAGAATCTCCTGCGTACAAAAGAAGGAGGTACACATATGGCAAACGAAAGAACCCATGACCAGCTGACACCAAACAGAGAATACAAATCCAGGATATTTGCAATGGTGTTTAGTGAGAAAGAAGCATTGTTAGAATTGTATAATGCAGCAAATGGAACAAACTATGACGATCCTGACTTGCTGGAAATCAATACGCTGGAAAATGCGATTTATTTGGGAATGCGCAATGATATTTCTTTTATTATTGATTCCAGCCTCACTCTTTATGAGCACCAGTCAACTTTTAGCCCGAATCTTCCATTAAGATGTCTCTTATATGTTTCGGATCTGTATTCGGCGATTACGAAAGATTTAAATTTGTATGGAAAGAAACAGATAAAAATACCAACTCCCCATTTTATTGTGTTTTACAACGGAGCTGAGATGTCTATTATATGTCTCAGATTTGTATTCTGCGATTACAAAAGATTTAAATTTGTATGGAAAGAAACAGATAAAAATACCGACTCCACATTTTATTGTGTTTTACAATGGAGTTGATGAACTCCCGGATACAAAGGAGATGAATTTATCTGACGCATTTATTGTTCGGGAGGAAGAAATTTATCTGGAATTAAGACTTACGTTAATTAATATCAATCCTGGACACAACGAAAAACTGAAAGGTGCATGTAAAACGCTGAGTGATTATACAGAATATACAGTACGAGTAAGAAACTATGCGAAAGAGATGAGAATTGAGGAAGCAGTGGAACGAGCAATTACGGAGTGTATAAGGGAAGGGATTCTGTCAGATTTTCTAAGTAGAAACCGGGCGGAGGCGATGAAAGTGAGCATATACGAGTATGATTTTGAGAAACATATGAAACAGGAACGGGAAGAAAACTGGATGGCTGGACATGAATTGGGTGTGAAAGAATCTATTTTTGACTTGCTAGAAGACTTGGGAGAAATTTCGGAAGAACTTCAAAGTAAAATCATGGACGAAAGTGATCTTCAAATATTAAAGAAGTGGCATAAGTTATCTGCCAGAGCGAAATCATTGGAAGAATTTCAAAATAAAATGTAAACATTTGTCTATCGAGACAGGAACAAAAGAGTTAAGCCATGGATTATTTTATAAAAAAACAGAGCGCACTCTTGATTTTCCTTAATGCTGGTATTATAATAAAAATCAAGTTATCAGTATCTTAGAAAGAACGGAGGAATTTACAATGGAAAAGAAGAACATTGACTGGTCGAATATCGGATTCGGTTATATTCAGACAGATAAGAGATACATTTCTAATTATAAAGATGGGGCTTGGGACGAAGGTACACTTACCTCCGATGCAAATGTGGTTCTGAATGAGTGTGCATGTGTACTTCAGTATGCACAGACATGCTTTGAAGGAATGAAAGCATACACGACAGAAGACGGACGAATCGTAACATTCCGCCCGGATTTAAATGCTGAAAGAATGGCTAATACAGCAAAACGTCTTGAGATGCCGGTATTTCCGGAAGATAGATTTATTGATGCAGTGAAACAGGTTGTTAAGGCGAATGCAGCATATGTTCCGCCATACGGTTCAGGTGCAACTCTTTACATCCGTCCATATATGTTTGGATCTAACTCAGTTATTGGAGTAAAACCGGCAGAAGAGTATCAGTTCCGTGTATTTGCAACACCGGTTGGACCATATTTCAAAGGCGGCGCAAAGCCGATTACAATCAGAGTTTGCGATTTTGACCGTGCAGCACCGCATGGAACAGGACATGTTAAAGCAGGTCTTAACTATGCTATGAGTTTACATGCAATCGTAGATGCACATAACCAGGGATATGATGAGAACATGTATCTGGATGCAGCTACAAGAACAAAAGTTGAAGAGACAGGCGGAGCAAACTTCCTGTTTGTAACAAAAGACGGAAAAGTTGTAACGCCGAAGTCTAACACAATTCTTCCATCCATTACAAGACGTTCTCTCATGTATGTGGCAAAAGAATATCTTGGACTTGAAGTAGAAGAAAGAGAAGTTTATCTTGACGAAGTAAAAGATTTCGCAGAATGCGGTCTTTGCGGAACTGCAGCAGTTATCTCACCGGTAGGAAAGATTGTAGATCACGGCACAGAGATCTGCTTCCCAAGCGGAATGGATGAGATGGGACCGATCACAAAGAAACTTTATGATACATTGACCGGAATCCAGATGGGAAGACTAAAAGCACCGGAAGGATGGATTTACGAAATCGACTAATCATCGCTTGAGGTGACTAGGGATTAGAATTTTACATAGTAAACGATACCCTGTATGAATAGAAGGTATATGAAAAATACCTTACTTTTCGTACAGGGTATTTTTATGGATCCGGGGAAGCGTCAAGAAATCTTGTATGTTTGTTTTCGGCGCATTTTTTTGGAACACTATTAAAAACTATCAAAAAAGTGAAAAAAGCATAATAAACAGCATAAAACAGTTGACAACAGTTACAAACTGTTATATACTGTTTACAACAAAGGAGGGATTGGATGAAGATTATTATCAATCATTCTTCCATGCAGCCGATTTATGAGCAGATTGCAGATCAGATTAAGGGGAAGATCATGCAGGGGGAGCTGCAGGCTGATACGCCGCTTCCGTCAGTTCGGACGCTGTCGAAGGAACTTAAGATCAGTGCACTGACGGTTAAGAAAGCATATGATGAGCTGGATGCGGAAGGATTTATTGTTACGGTTCACGGAAAAGGCAGTTTTGTGGCTTTTGCTAATCAGCAGCTTTTACTGGAGGAGAAGAAAAAAGAAGTGGAAGCAGATCTTGAGATGGCAATTCGCAAAGGACGAAGCTGTGGAATGACCAATGAAGAAATCAAAGAATTGTTTTCAATTGTGTTGGAGGATTAGAGTATGTTTCGATTAGAGAGTGTGAAAAAACAGTATAAAGACTTTGTACTGGATGTTACGATGGAAGTCCGGACAGGATATGTGACCGGAGTGATCGGAAAGAATGGCGCTGGAAAGACGACAGCTTTTAAGGCTGGGCTTGGGCTGATCCATCTTGACGGAGGAGAGGTGACAGTATTTGGAAAGCCACTGGCAAAGCTGGATGAGAAAGATAAAGAAATGATAGGGGTAGTTCTTGCGGATTCCGGGTTTTGCGGATATATGAATATTAAAGACTGGGTCTCAGTACTGGAGCATATGTACAGCAATTTTCAGAAGCAGTTTTTCCTGGATAAATGTGAGGTATTTGGGCTTCCGCTTAAAAAGCAGATCCGTGATTTTTCCACCGGTATGAGGAGAAAACTACAGCTTATTGCAGCACTTTCCCATGATGCAAAGCTTCTGATCCTGGATGAACCGACGGCGGGACTTGACGTGGTTGCCAGAGATGAGCTCCTTACACTTCTCAGAGAATATATGGAGGATGGAGAGAGATCAATATTGATCAGTTCTCATATATCGGGGGATCTGGAAGGACTTTGCGATGATATTTATATGATTGATGAAGGCAGGATACTTTTTCATGAAGAGGCAGATAAGCTGCTTGACTCATATGGACTTTTAAAAATGACAAAGGAGCAATATGAGAAAGTGGAAAAGGAGCATTTGCTTCGCGTGAAACAAGAGGAATATGGGTATAGTGCCCTGACAGACAAAAAGCAGTTTTATATGGAAAACTATCCGGATGTCATTATTGAAAAAGGAAATATAGATGAAGTGATTATGATGGTGAGTCGAGGTGAAAAGTTATGAAAGCAATGTTGATCAAAGATTTGAAACTGATGAAGAATTTGAAACATTTTTTCTTACTAATATTAGTGATAGGTGTAGCATGTTCAGTAGTATACAATAACCCATCTTTTGTGATTGCATACATGACCGTGATCTTTTCTTCCATGGCAGTCAGCACGATCAGTTATGATAATTATGAGAATGGTTCAGCGTTTTTCTTTACCTTACCGGTCAGCCGCAAAGAGTATGTGAGAGAGAAATATGTACTGAGTATGATTCTGGTCGTTGTGTCACTGATTGCTGCAAGTTTGTTATCGGTTGTGACAGGAATAGCAAGAAAGACACCGATTAACATGGACTTTTTGGCGACGGTCCTTGTGACGTTTCTGTTTGCAGTACTGGCAGTTTCTTATATGATGCCTATTCATCTGAAATACCGTGCGGACAAAAGTAAACTTGTGATTATGCTTGGAATCGGAATCTTTATCTTAATTGCTTTTTTTGTAGTCCGATTCCTGACATTATGGGTTGATATCGAAGAGTATTCTGATTACATGATCAGAAATAAACTTCCCATGGTGATTGTTGGAATGTTCGTTCTTGCAGCAATATTTCTGACTATTTCTTATAACATCTCTATTAGGATCATGGAGAAAAAAGAATTCTAAATTTATTTATAAAAGAAAAGTCATCAGGCTGGGTTTTATTACTCAACCTGATGACTTTTTATGATTAATCTTACGCATCGGTATAAAAATGGCTTGTACTCTTCGATGGGAAGAGGTTCTTTATAGAGAATGGAATTATAGGCTGTTGAACCTGCAAGTTCTACAATAGTAAAGAGCATGACATCCACGTCTTTGTATTCATTTTCATCCTGATTTACAAATTCAATAAATCTTTCGTAAATATCGCTGCTATTTGCCTCTCCGGTCAACAGAGTGGAGCGGAGTGCACCCATGACAAGGTTTTTAGAAATAAAATGGAGTAGCGCCTGATTCTTTACCAGCTCATTAATCAGATGGTCGATAATAAAAATAAGGATATCTTCAAGCTTATGAAGATCAGTTTTTCTTACAGCTTTATCGGCACGGTCAAATAACTCATTTGTCTTATGAACGATTAGTTTATTTTTTAAATCATATTTATCTTTAAAATAAAGATAGAAGGTGCCTTTGGCAACACCGGCCTTTTCTACGATATCAGAAATAGTAGTGGAGTTAAATCCTTTCTTTGTGAATAAATCGTAAGCAGTGTTAAAGAGCGCTTCTTTTTTTTGTCTTTTATTTTCGTCAACTTTTCCCATAATCAATCTCCTGTCAACATATGATATTTGAGAGTATGTGATTTTTATTAGTAATAGTATACACGGAAATCAGTTGTTTTCAAGTATATTAGCATAAAAATGACTAAAAGTCAAAAATAAATGACTAAAAGTCATAAAACTATTGACTAAAAGTCAGTTTTGAGTTATAGTACTGTCAGCATAAATGACCAACAGTCATAAAAGGAGAGTGAAATAATGGTTAAGTTTGGAAAGGCGGTAGTAAAAAGCAGAGTTGCGATACTGATTATAAGTTTCCTGCTTCTTATTCCGTCGGCATTTGGCTATCTTCATACAAGGGTCAATTATGATGTTCTGACTTATCTTCCTGAAGATATTGAGACTATGAAAGGGCAGGACATTATGGTGGAAGATTTTGGCATTGGTGCATTTTCCATGTTCATGGTGGATGGTATGGAATCAAAAGATGTTGCTGCACTGAAGGCTGATATTGAAAAGGTTGACCATGTGGAAAATGTATTGTGGTATGATTCTGTCGCTGATATCTCAATTCCTCAGAGTATGCTTCCGGATAAAATATATGATGTATTTAATACAGATACAGGAACGATGATGGCAATTTTCTTTGACGAAGGGACATCATCGGACGGAACTATGGAGGCGATTACACAGATACGGAAGCTGGCAGGAAAACAGTGTTTCTTAAGTGGTATGTCAGCAATTGTTACTGACACAAAGGAACTGGCAGAGAAAGAGACACCGACGTATGTACTGATTGCGGTGATTCTGTCATCAATTGTTCTTGCAATTACAATGGAATCTTTTGTTGCTCCGATTTTGTTCCTTTTAAGTATCGGTATGGCAATCATTTACAACCTTGGAAGTAACATTATCATTGGAGAAATTTCATATATAACAAAAGCGTTGGCTGCTGTTTTACAGCTTGGTGTAACGATGGATTATTCTATTTTCCTGATGCATAGCTATGAAGAGCAGCAGATCAGATTTGAAGGAGATAAAAAGAGGGCAATGGCACATGCCATTTCTCAGACATTTTCTTCAGTGATCGGAAGTTCGATTACAACAGTCGCCGGATTTATCGCACTTTGCTTCATGAGTTTTACTCTGGGAATGGATATCGGAATTGTCATGTCAAAAGGTGTTATCATCGGAGTGATTACCTGTGTGACGATTTTGCCGTCTATGATTCTTGTCTGTGATAAGTTAATTGAGAAGACAAAGCATAAACCATTGCTCCCGGATATCAGAAAGATATCAAAGAAGGTTACAAAGCATTATTATATTTACGTTGCAATATTTTTGATTCTTCTGTTCCCGGCAATATATGGGAATAGTCACACAGATGTTTATTACAATCTTGATGCGACACTTCCGAAAGATCTTCCAAGTGTTATCGCAAATGAGAAGCTTAAAGAAGATTACGATATGAATACGACACATATACTTCTTGTAGACAGCGATGTTCCTTCAGAGCAGGTTGGAAGAATGCTGAATGAAATCGATGAGATTGATGGTGTAAAGTGGGCGCTTGGGCTTGACAGCCTTGTGGGTCCGGCAGTTCCGTCAGATATGCTTCCTGAGTCCGTGACCAGTATGCTGAAGAATGATAAGTACCAGATGATCCTTATTAATTCCACTTATAAGGTAGCTTCTGACAAAGTCAATAAACAGGTGGATGAAATTAACAAGGTGCTGGATAAATATGACAAAGGTGCAATGCTGGTAGGAGAAGCACCGCTGACAAAAGATCTGATCACGATTACAGATAAAGATTTTAAAACAGTAAGTTTTACTTCGATTGGAATTATTTTTGTGATCATAATGATTTTGTTTAGATCGATCACACTTCCGATAATCCTTGTAGGAGTGATTGAATTTGCAATATTTGTAAATATGGGTATTCCGTTCTTTACCGGAACGACACTTCCATTTGTAGCTTCAATTGTAATTGGAACAATTCAGTTAGGAGCTACCGTAGATTATGCCATACTTATGACAACAAGATATAAGCGGGAAAGAAATCACGGATTGCCGAAATTCGAAGCTATTAAGACAGCTCACCAGGCATCAGCGCAGTCGATTATTGTAAGTGCATTCAGCTTCTTTGCGGCAACGATTGGTGTAGGATTATACTCCAATATTGATATGATCAGTTCTCTTTGTATTCTGATGGCAAGAGGTGCATTAATCAGTATGATAGTCGTTGTATTTATTCTGCCATCTATGTTTATGGTGTTTGATAAAGTAATTGTGAAAACAAGCAGTGGGTTCCTGCCTAAAAATAAGCAGGCTAAATAGGAGGTATTTCGTATGAGAGAAGATTTGAAAAAAAGAGTGCTTGCCGGATCGATGGCAGTTGCCCTTACAGGTGCCGGGCTCGGAGCAGTGCCAGGCAGTGGTTTTGTAAATGAAGCTGAGGCTAAAGATAATAATAACGCTAAAGAAGCAGAAGATTTCTTTAAAGAGGAATCTGTTTATGTAAAAGCTGATCCGTCCGGAAATGTTACAGATACAACTGTCACAGAGTGGCTTAAAAATCCAGAAAAAGGAAGTCTTAAAGATGAGACGAATCTTAATGATATCAAAAACGTTAAGGGTGATGAAACATTTTCTGAGGAGAAAGACAATGAGATTAAATGGAAGTCTGAAGGAAAAGACATTTATTATCAGGGCACATCTGATGAAAAACTCCCGGTTGGAGTAAAGATTACCTATAAGCTTAACGGAAAGAAAATTTCAGCAGAAGAGCTTAGCGGTAAGACCGGAAAAGTAGAGATTCAGATAGATTATGACAATGACTCGAAACAGATTGTGGAAGTTGGCAGCAAAAAAGAAGAAATGTATACGCCATTTACAATGATCACTGCAATGATGCTTTCTACAGATGAATACACGAATGTTAAAATCGATCATGGAAAAGTGATTTCAGATGGTGATAAAAATATTGTAGTTGGTATGGGATTTCCTGGATTAAAAGAGAATCTGGATCTGGAAGAGACAGATTTTGATGTTGAGATTCCAGATAGCGTAAAGATCACTGCGGATGTGAAAAATGCGAGTGTCGGTCCTACTATTACGATGGCATCCTGTGAACTGATGAGTGAACTTGATCTTGATGATGTAGATAGCTTTGATGAGCTTGAAGATTCCATGGATGAACTTGAAGATGCGGCCAGTCAGTTAGTTGATGGCAGCAAGGAGGCAAAAGATGGTGCAGACCAGTTAAAAGACGGTGCCGGAGAGTTAAAGGATGGAACAGGTAAACTGTCTGGAGGTTCCGGAGAGCTTTCAGATGGTTCTAAAACTCTTGCAGAAGGAAGTAAAGCAGTTGCCGGAGGAATCGATGAACTGAGCCAGAAGAGCGGTTCTCTGATTACCGGCGTGAACAGTCTGGCTTACGGTGTGACACAGTATACAGCCGGTGTTTCTTCGCTGAAAGAAGGAAGTAAGGCATTGTATGACGGAGCAGCTAAACTTCAGGCAGGAATAGCTCAGGCAGAAAAATCTACAAAAGAGCAGCTTGTGCTGGGAGCAAAACAGATCATGGACGGAGCACAGGCTGCAGAGAACTCAATGGGCACAATGGCAGAAAGCCTGAAAGGTGTAGAAAGTCTTTTGAACAGTACTGCCAATGTGGAAGTAACTGCCGAAGCAACTGCAACAGCAACTGCGACAGCAACTGTCGACAGTGTAGAGTTTGATAACAATCCTGATGCGATATGGAAGTCACTTCAATCTCGTCTTCCGGATACTTTAGAGGAAGAAGCAAAAAGAGAAGTAGAAGCGATTGTGAAAGAGGCTGTGTCAGAAGCACGGGAAATTACTGTAAAAGATGTTACAGTAACAGAGACAGCAACTGACACACAGACAAAGAAAATCGGTGAGGATGAGAATTATAAAACTGCAGCAGCTTATGTTGGAAATGTTTCGAAAGGAGCAAGTGAATTAAACTCAAAGATGGCAGGACTCTCAGAAGGAGCAAAAGGGCTGTATGGCGGACTTTCAGAGTTACAGATGCAGCTGGCAAACGGAAATGATACAGAAAACCCGACAATTGCAGATGGTGCATATAGCCTGACAGAAGGCACTAAGAATCTATATCAGGGAGCAGCTGCACTGGTTTCAAAAAATGATGCTTTGAATTTAGGGACTATGCAGCTGAAAGAAGGAGGTACACAGCTTTCAGGTGGTGTAAAAAAACTTTCCCAAGGTGCAAATCAGGTGTCAACCGGAGCAAGCTCATTAAGTAAAGGAGCAAAAACTCTGGATGAAGGAATCGCTGCATTAGATGAAGGAGCCGGAAATCTTTTTGAAGGAACAAAAGCCCTGGCCGAAGGAATCACAGAACTTTCCGATGGAATGTCTGAATTTAAAGAAGAAGGAATCGATAAGCTATCCGATGCATTTAACGGAGATTTTAAGAAAGCAAAAGACAGACTGGACGCAATGGCTGATCTCGGAAAGGCTTATAAATCTTACGCCGGAATTAAAGATGGCGTGGATGGAAGTACGAAATTTATCATAGAGACTGTGGGCATGGAAGTAGATGAGTAAATAAGCAGGTAAGCAGATAAAAGAGAGGCGAGGAGATAAAAAATCTTCTTGTCTCTTTTACTAGAATGATTATCCTTGTACCATTTATGATTTTAAAACTACGAAAAAGCATCAAAAAAAGCGCACTGATGAGAATATGGAAGTCTTGCGAACACTGATTCTCGATGATATAATTGAACTGATCAGAGAAAATCAGGAAGTGGGAAATAAATGCAGGGTATGATGCCCTGCATTTATAGCAGTTGTAAATTGCATTATAAG
>JBJEMB010000111.1:0-5115 GCA_051879455.1 Lachnospiraceae bacterium | reverse complement strand
ATAAATGCAGGGTATGATGCCCTGCATTTATAGCAGTTGTAAATTGCATTATAAGTAAAAGATGGCGGAGGACAATATATATGGAAGCTTATACGAGTTTTGCCGAGGTTTATGATGTTTTCATGGATAATGTACCTTATAAAAAATGGGCAGATTATCTGGAAGGGATTTTGAAAGAAGAGGGAATAGAAAATGGTCTTGTCCTGGAACTGGGATGCGGTACAGGGAATATGACGGAAGAACTCGCCAATCGTGGTTACGACATGATTGGTGTAGATAACGCAGAAGAGATGTTAGAGATTGCCATGAAAAAGAAAGAAAAGAGTGGACATGACATTCTTTACCTTTTGCAGGATATGCAGGAGTTTGAACTGTATGGAACAGTGAGAGCCATTGTGAGTGTTTGTGATTCAGTCAATTACATAACAGAAGAAAAAGAACTGGAACAGGTTTTTCGTCTTGTAAATAATTATCTTGATCCACGTGGGATTTTTGTGTTTGACTTTAATACGCAGTATAAATATGAAACCCTCCTTGGAAATCAGACGATTGCGGAAGACAGAGAAGATTGCAGTTTTATCTGGGATAATTATTATTACGAAGATGAGAAGATCAATGAATATGAGCTTACACTGTTTATTAAGGAAAACGAAAGAGATAACCTGTATCGGAAATATCAGGAGATGCATTATCAGAAAGCCTATTCATTGGATGAGATAAAGGAGTTAATTGAATGGTCAGGACTTACATTTGTGGCAGCATATGACGCTTATACAAAAAAAGAAGTTCATGACAAGAGTGAAAGAATCTGCGTCATAGCCAGAGAGTGTGGAAAGACCTTGTAATATGGGAGAAAACATATTAAAATAATGTGTGCATGGTTGGGATTATTGAAATGCAGAGTCTTTATATTAAGAGATTTTAGAGAGAGGAATAGATGAATGAAAGATTATATTGTAAGGGCAACGGCCGCAGATAATCAGGTGCGTGCTTTTGCGGCAACAACACGTGAAGTGGTGGAGACAGCAAGACAGCATCATAATACGAGTCCGGTGGCAACGGCAGCGCTTGGAAGGCTTCTCACCGGCGGAGTTATGATGGGAAGCATGATGAAAAATGCGACGGACATGCTGACGATTCAGGTGAAAGGTAACGGACCACTTGGTGGGATTACTGTTACAGCGGACAGTAAGGCGAATGTAAAAGGATATGTAGAAAATCCGGATGTCATTCTTCCTCCAAAGAATGGAAAACTTGATGTGGGTGGTGCGGTTGGCATTGGTATCATGCAGGTGATTAAAGATATGGGCCTTAAGGAGCCTTATGTAGGAGATACAATGCTTGTCACCAGTGAGATTGCAGAAGATCTAACCTATTACTTTGCAAGTTCCGAGCAGGTTCCGTCTTCCGTAGGGCTTGGTGTACTCATGGAGAAAGATAATACAGTAAAATGTGCGGGCGGATTTATCATTCAGATGATGCCTTTTGCGCAGGAAGAGACAATTGCACAGATTGAAGAAAACCTAAAGAATGTAACTTCTGTGACTTCACTTTTAGAAAAAGGATATACACCGGAGCAACTTCTTGATGCTCTTCTTGGAAATGTAGGTCTTGAGATTACTGATACTATTCCGACACAGTTTTATTGTAATTGCTCTAAAGAGAGAGTGGAGAAGGCGGTTGCAAGTATCGGAAGGAAAGATATTCAGAAAATGATTGAAGAAGGAGAGGACATTGAAGTGAAATGTCATTTCTGTAATACAGCTTATCATTATTCTGTTGAGGATCTGAAGAAAATCATAAAGAGAAGTAAGTAAGAAATATAAAACAAAGGAAAAATACACCATCGAAAACAGAAGGGGAATATCATGAAGGATGGATTTATAAAAGTTGCGGCGGCTACACCGGATATTCGTGTAGCAGATGTTGCATTTAACACAGAACAGATTTGTAAACTGATGGATGAGACATTAGCTAAAGGTGCCAAAATTGTTGCATTTCCGGAATTATGTATCACTGGATATACCTGCAGTGATCTGTTTACCCAGGATATCCTTCTTGCGCAGGCAAAAGAAGCACTTTTTAAAATTGCGGCATATACAAAAGGAAAGGATGCACTTTATTTTGTGGGTTCACCATTGGCGGTGGATGGAGAACTATATAATGTAGCAGCAGCTTTGCATCAGGGAAAAATTCTTGGGCTAACTACAAAGACATTTCTTCCGAATTACGGAGAATTTTATGAGATGCGTCAGTTCCATGCTGGGCCGGAGACTGTAAGAGAAATTAATCTGGGCGGAGATAAGATTCCGTTCGGACCTCAGATTCTGTTCGCAGATGAGAAGATGGAGGGGCTGGTTGTTTCCGCAGAGATCTGTGAAGATGTATGGTCCCCAATCCCTCCGAGCATTGAGGCGGCAAGAGAGGGAGCCACGATTATTGTCAATTGTTCTGCCAGTGATGAAACGATTGGAAAAGCTTCTTATAGGAAGAATCTGATTGAGGGTCAATCGGCAAGGTTGATCTGTGGATATATCTACGCAAATGCAGGTGAAGGAGAGTCTACGACGGATCTTGTATTCGGAGGACATAATATTATTGCGGAAAACGGTACGACTCTTGCTTCCGGAAAAAGATTTGAAAACAGTGTGATTTATTCTGAGATAGATGTAAAACGTATTAACAGTGAGAGACGTAAAAATACGACTTTCCAGCTTTCAGACGTTAGAAAACTCGTAAAAGTACCGTTTAGCCTTCAGATGGAAGAGACTTGCCTTACCAGAACATTCCCATCACGTCCGTTTGTCCCGAGTGCTCTTGATGAGAGAGCAAAGCGATGTGAAGAGATTCTTACGATTCAGTCTATGGGACTCAAAAAGCGTATTGAGCACACTCATGCGAAAAGTGCGGTTGTGGGAATTTCCGGCGGTCTTGATTCCACCCTGGCACTTCTTGTTACGGCAAAAGCGTTTGATTTCCTCGGCATGGACAGAAAGAATATTATCGCTGTGACAATGCCGTGCTTTGGAACTACAGACAGAACTTACCAAAATGCATGTAAGATGTCTCAAAAGCTGGGAGCGACTCTTCGTGAAGTACCAATTAAAGCTGCAGTTACGCAGCATTTTAAAGATATCGGACATGATTGTGAAGATCACAGTGTAACTTATGAAAACTCACAGGCGAGAGAACGTACACAGGTACTGATGGATATTTCCAATCAGGCAGGCGGTCTGGTCGTCGGTACCGGTGATATGTCAGAGCTGGCACTTGGATGGGCAACTTATAACGGAGATCATATGTCCATGTATGGTGTGAACGCATCTGTGCCGAAAACATTGGTGAGACATCTGGTTCACTATTATGCAGATACCTGTGAGGACGAAGTATTAAAAGAAGTCCTTTATGATGTACTTGATACACCGGTAAGTCCGGAGCTTCTTCCGCCTAAAGATGGTGAGATTGCTCAGAAGACGGAAGATCTGGTGGGACCGTATGAGCTTCATGATTTCTATCTGTACTACTTCTTACGTTTTGGCTACGAGCCGGCAAAGATTTATCGTATTGCAAAGCTGGCATTTGAAAATGAGTATGATGAGGAAACCATCTATAAATGGCTTCGTACATTCTGTTGGAGATTTTTCTCACAACAGTTTAAACGTTCCTGTCTCCCTGATGGTCCGAAAGTTGGTACAGTTGCTTTATCTCCGAGAGGAGATTGGAGAATGCCAAGTGATGCCTGTGTGGCGGCATGGATACAAAATCTGGAAACAGTAAGAGAAAATGCTTAGTTTTTGTTTTGGAGGGATAATTATGAAAGGCAATAAGGAAACTGCGGTAAGTAAATTTAACGAAAAAGGTTATAACTGCTGTCAGGCAGTAGCCTGTACTTATTGTGAAGAGCTTGGAATGAAAGAAGAAGATATTTTCCGGCTAACAGAAGGATTCGGGCTTGGAATGGGTGGCCTTATGGATACATGTGGAGCGGTCACAGGAATGTTTCTTGTGATAAGCCTTGCTAACAGTGCCGGTGACATGGAACATCCGCTTACAACCAAGATGGATACTTATGCGAAATTTCGTGAGGCAGCCAAACTGTTCCAGGAGAAAATGGGTTCCATTTACTGCAGAGAATTAAAAAATCAGAACGGGAAACAGCCGTTACCCTGTTGTTCCCAGTGTGTGGAGGCGGCCGCTTCCCTGATTGATGAAATGGGTTATGCGAACAGAAACAGATAATTAAAAAATCAAAAGAAAATTGCCGATACCCTGTATTTTGTAAATATGTCTGGGTATCGGCATTTTGTCGTTTCATTATCTTACAATTTAATTCCCTTAAAAAGATCTCCAAGGCTTGTTCCAATGTTTTCTGCTTTTGGTATTACAACCTTTTCTTCCGGTTCTTCTTTTACTTCTTCAAGAGCTTTCATGCTGAGACTGATCTTTCCATCTTTTACTCCGATAACTTTTACAGTTACTTCGTCACCTTCTGCTAAGACGTCTTTTGGAGATTTGATACGTTTCTGGCTGATCTGAGATACATGTACAAGTCCTGAGATTCCGTCTTCAAGGCAGATGAATGCTCCGTAATTCTGAATAGTTTCAACAGTTCCGGTAAGAACGCTGCCTGTTTTGATGCTGGCAATTTTTTCTTCACGCATCTTTTTCTCTTTCTCTCTTAAAATCTCTCTTGCGGAAAGTACCAGGCGGTTTTCAGCCTGATTAACATCAATAACTCTTACTTCAATTTCTTTCAGAAGGTATGTCTCCAGATCTTCAATGTAAGACAGTGATAATCTGGATGCAGGGATAAATCCGCGAATTCCTTCTACCATGGCAATTGCTCCGCCATTTACAATACCCTCAATCTTTACGGAAAGTGTAGTGTGGTTCTCCATATAAGAAGTCACTACATTCCATGGATTGGCGTCATCAAAATGTTCTTCCAAATCAGCCATTGTCTGTGTTTCTTCCTGTAATAATTCTTCACTCATAGTTCCTTTATCCTTTCTTTTTCGTTCAATAGTATAATAACACAATGATAATACAATGTTATAACCAGTATAACATACAATGGAGGGATTGTTCAAAGAAAAAAGCGTGAAGTAGAAAAAA